>JAEWKL010000604.1 GCA_023386115.1 Pseudomonadota bacterium | reverse complement strand
CGCCGACACCACTCGCCCGGTACGCGAGACCTGATTCCGGGCGGCGGTGCCGGCGACCGCGGTACGCGGGGAAGCCATGGCAAACACCGGTTACGCGACTGACCACCAGACATTGCCGCCGCTACGGTAAAGGTCACGTTTCCCGCAGAGACGATTTGCGTCTCGAAATGGGGCTGCACTTCTTGCCTAGTGGTTGGGCGGCCGGGCTCATCCGTTAAGGAAATGCTATGACCGACGAGGGTGGTGCGCGCTCGTCGTCAGGGGCCGTCGTTCCCCCCATGCGTGCAGGGCCGTTCCGGGACAGGGCGTGGCACGGGTTCTCTCCTCGTCCCGCAGGCGGGGGGACATGGGTCCTCGTCCAGAGGGCGCAGCGAGCAGACAACTGCAGGTTCGCCGCGGAGGGGAGGGAGTGTTTCAGGAGGAGCCCCTTCGCCGCGGCTCCCTCGCCGTCATTCCGGCTGCCGTCTTCGCCTGCCTCAACCCCCGACGAGGAGCGGGATCTTCGATCCCCGGAAGCCCTCTCCACGCGCGGGGACCTGCAGAGAAGACCCGCGCCCTTGCTCGCCCGAAGGCTTGCCCGGCAAGCCCAGCGCCCGCGGGAAGGAGGCCCGCCCCGTCCCTTCCAGGAGAGAGACCTGCAGGAGAGAGACCTGCCATTCGCCCCGAAGCCGCCGGTGCCGCCACGCAGTCCGTGCTTCTTCCGAATGCTGAAAACCCGAGTGCATCCGTCCGAAACGCCAAGTCGCCAATAAGGTTTCGGACTGGCCAATGACTTGATAAGTCAATTCTTAACGATTGGCAAGATATCGGTCGAGAATGCGGCACTATCTGCCACGAATCGGGCGGTCATATTTTCGTCCTGTTTGCCCTCGATTGCCACTGCCGTCAGCAACCACCAAGGACAGTGGAATGAACAGCGCCCAGCCTGTGCGTCGGTCGAACGCGGCCCGAATCGTGGCTCTCGCGGGGGGCATCGCCCTCGTCGGATTGGGGAGCCTTGCCGCTTCGTCGACGGCGCAGGCCCAGAGCGGCAAGGCCTCCTGGTACGCCTCCGGTCATCGCACCGCGAGCGGCGAGCGCTTCAACCCCAACGGCCTGACGGCGGCGCATCGCAGCCTGCCCTTCGGCACGCGGGTCCGGGTGACCAACCAGGCCAACGGCCGCTCGGTGGTGGTGCGGATCAACGACCGCGGGCCGTTCGCGCATGGCCGCATCATCGACCTCGCCCGGGGGGCGGGCCAGGCGATCGGCATGAATGGCGTCGCCCGCGTGGCGGTCGCGGTGGTGGACTGAACGCCCCGGCGCCATCCGCGAGACGGCCGTCACGGCCGCGCAGGGGAGGCCTGCACGGCTGTTATCGGCGCTTGCCGTCGCGTCTCTCGTCTCGCCAGACTTGCGGTGGCGGCCCGCGCTTCGTCCGCTGAGAGTTCTGTCGTGCCGCAGATTGTTGTCGCAGAACCGGCAGCCACTTTCGCGAAATCTGCTTAGCGTCGTCCCGGCGGCACCGCGGGTGCGGGCATCGGATTGGACAGTTTCGCGGGCGGGTCCGGCACCAGCCGGAACCGGACCGGCCCCGACCGCCAGTCCCACGGCACCTGCAAGGTCTCCTCGCACGGTGTGAGCAGGACCTGCCCCTGCGCATTCTCGACCTCGAAGACGTGGCCCGGCCGCGTCTGCGACGGGCAATCGGGCCAGCGGGAGAAATCGATCCAGTCCGTCATGCGCCTCCCCCGTCAGAGCCAGATGCTGCTCGCGGCGAGCGTCGGGCGGTTGAGGAGGGTGACGGCGAAGTCCGTGACCTTGTCCCCGTTCACGTCGCCCATCAGCACGCCGCCATCGTAGCGCAGCTCGCCCGCCTTGCCGTCGAAGGCCCGGCCGCCCAGGAAGGCGAAGGCCTGGTCGCCCGCCACCTGGCTGTTGGCGTCGATCCCGCGCAGGTCGATGCGGTCGTAGACCGGGTCGAAATCGACGATCGTGTCGCGGACCGAGACGGTCGAGTCCAGCAGGGCGTCGAACGTGAAGATGTCGGCCCCGGCGCCGCCGGTCAGCGTATCGGCGCCCGATCCGCCGATCAGGGTGTCGTTCCCGTCCCCGCCCAGCAGCATGTCGGCGCCGTCGCGGCCGTTGATCAGGTCGTTGCCGGCCCCGCCCTCGATCCTGTTGCCGCCGGCATCGCCGAAGAGCAGGTCGGCGAAGCCCGACCCGAACAGGTTCTCGACGCTGCTATAGGTGTCCCCCTTCGCGTCGCCGGTGTTCCGGCCCGGCGTCAGGAGATCCGCGGTCAGGCCTGCGGTGGCCGTGGCATAGGACGCGGTGTCGATCCCGGCGCCGCCGATGAGCCGGTCGGCTCCCGTTCCGCCGATGAGCCAGTCGTCGCCGTCGCCGCCATCGAGGGCGTCGTCCCCGGCGCCGCCGATCAGGGTGTTGGCGGCCTGGTTGCCGTTGATGACGTCGTTGCCGGTGCCGCCGACCGCGTTCTCGATCAGCGAGCGGACGTCGCCGTTGTACTGGTAGGCATTGGCGATGTTGCCCGGGGCGTAGACCGGCGTGGCGCCGAAGACGTTCGTCCGCGCCAGCTGGGCCTGGGACGTGGTGGTCCACTCGCCCGGCCGCAGGTCGACCTTCAGGTTGGTGCCGTAATTCGAGAAATCGTAGGTGTCCGTGCCGCCGCCGTCCCAGATCGTCTCGAAGATCTTGTTGCCGCCGGGCTTGCCCTGCTTGACGCCGTTGATGCTCTTTTCGCCGGTGAGCGGATCCCACTTGTAGACGGTGTTCCCCGCATTGGTGGAAAAATTCGCCCCGTAGAGCATCTGGATGCCGCGGATGTCCTCCATCATCAGCGATTGCGGGTAGCCGAACTGCTCGTTCGTGTAGCCGCTCGTCGTCGAGGCATTGTAGTATGAGCGGTAGCTCATCACCGAATAGGCCAGGTTGTCGTGGTCGAGCGGCATGGCGTTGAACGCGCCCTCGACCTCGTGGCCGTGCTTGAGGCCGAGCGAGTGCCCGATCTCGTGCAGCACCGTCGCGTAGGCGTAGGATCCGACGACCGGGTTGTCGTACGTGCCCCCCGCGTTCCGGAACCACGCGTCGCCCCCCGCGGGGTTGATCGTGGGGAAATAGGCCGCCGCCGTGCCGACGGCGTCCGATTTCGCGTAACGCAGGTCCGCATGGGTGGTCGCGGTCTCGGTGATCTCGGTGAAGGTGAGATTGGAGATCGCGCTGTATCCCTTGAGCACGGCGCGGATTGCGGTCTGCTGGGCGGCCGTGACAGGAGCGAAATTCTTGGTGTATCCGCTCAGGGCATATCCCGTCCCGTACATTGCGGCGCTCGTCGGGAAGCTGAAGGTGAGGGCGGTCTGCACCCACTTCACCCCTTCGAGGACGCCGTTGAGGTAGGGATTGCTGGTGGCGGAGACATTGGCGACGGCGGGCACGGTCTTGCCTTCGACTGGGGGCGGCTGATGCCCTACCTTGGCCGTCGTGGCCTACCCTGCGGTATTCCCGATCCGGCAAATTTGACGATCCACAGGCATCCGGCCCGGTCCGGGAGCATCGCCTGACGCGGCGGATGCGCGGCGGCCGGAACGGATCGATGTGAGAGGGCGGCGTTGCCGTCGCGGCGCGCATCCCCACATCAGGCTCGTCGTGCGAGCGGAGCGTGATGATGGCAAAGCCCCTGGTTGTCGTGATTCCCCATCAGCTCGGCCGGGCCGAGGCCCGCCGCCGGCTCGAGAACGGGATCGGCCAGGCCAAGGACATGCTGCAGAAGGCGGGGCTCAGCATGGCCGACGCCTCCTGGAGCGGCGACCGGCTCTCGTTCCTGGTGGCCGCCATGAACCAGCGGGTCGACGGCGACATCGACGTCGAGGACGACGCGGTGCGGGTCGAGGTGCGCATGCCGCTCCTCCTGTCGCTCTTCGCCCACAAGATTCAGCAGATCGTCAGCCAGAACGGCACGAAGCTCCTGACCAAGCAGTAGGCGCAACGCAGCGGAACCGGGGCCCGGCGCCCCGGTTTGGACTTGGCAGAGAGAGGAGCGCTCGATGTCGAATCCCGGCCCGATCCCGGACCAGCCCTACGATCCCGTGCCCCCCACGCCCGGTCCCGACACGCCGAATCCCGGCGGTCCCGACCTGCCGAGCGAGGCGCCGGGCGACCGGCCGGTCGAGATCCCGGTGAACGATCCCGGCCACTCGCCGGCGATCACCCCCGACCCCTCGCCGACCGGGCCCGCCAACCCGACGATGTAGGGACGCTTCACCGCCCCGCGGCGTAGCCCTGCAT
>JAEWKL010000253.1 GCA_023386115.1 Pseudomonadota bacterium | reverse complement strand
TCGCGTAACAGCGCACGCAGCCGGACGGTCTCCTCGCGGATCGCGCGCTCGCGCGCGGTCTCGTCGCCGGAGGCGCGTTCGGCGTCGGCGTCGTGGGCGACCATCCACCAGCCTCCAGACCCGCCCGGGCGGCATGCATCCCGACCGGCGCGGATCGGCTCAACCCGCCGCCGAAACTGGACGAGGCCAATAGATCACGGGAGCAGGCTCGGCCGCAATGCTTGCGACAGTTTTCCGTGTTCGCCCTCTCTCAGCGGAAGGGGCAGCCGCGCGATGGACGCGGCCGGACGCGGCTTCAGGCCAGCGCCTGATCCAGGTCGGCGATCAGGTCGCGCGGATCCTCGATGCCGATCGACAGGCGCACCACCTCCGGGCCGGCGCCGGCCCGGGTCTTCTGCTCGTCGGTGAGCTGGCGGTGGGTGGTCGAGGCCGGGTGGATCACCAGCGAGCGGGTGTCGCCGATATTGGCCAGGTGCGAGAACAGCTTGAGGTTCGACACCAGGGCGATGCCGGCCTCGTAGCCGCCCTTGAGGCCGAAGGTGAACACCGCGCCCGCGCCGTGCGGGCAGTACTTGCGGTGGAGCTGGTGATAGCGGTCGGCCTCGAGGCCCGGATAGCTCACCCAGGCCACCGCCGGATGGCGGCTCAGGTGCTCGGCCACGGTCTTGGCGTTGTCGGAATGGCGCTGCATCCGCAGCGGCAGGGTCTCGATGCCGTTGATGATCAGGAAGGCGTTGAACGGCGACAAAGCCGGCCCGAGGTCGCGCAGGCCGAGCACCCGCACCGCGATGGCGAAGCCGAAATTCCCGAAGGTCTCGGACAGGACCATGCCGGCATATTCCGGCCGCGGCTGCGACAGCATCGGGTAGCGCGCGTCGCCGGCCCAATTGAACGAGCCGCCGTCGACGATCAGGCCGCCGATCGAGTTGCCGTGGCCGCCGAGGAACTTGGTGGCCGAGTGGACCACGATGTCGGCGCCGTGCTCGAACGGACGGATCAGGTAGGGCGTCGCCATGGTGTTGTCGACGACGAGCGGGATGTTGTGGCGCTTGGCCACCGCCGCGATCGCCGCGATGTCGGTGATGACGCCGCCCGGATTGGCGATCGATTCGATGAAGATCGCCTTGGTGCGCGGGGTGATCGCCGCCTCGAAGGACGCCGGGTCGTCGGTGTCGGCCCAGACGACGTTCCAGCCGAAGTTCTTGTAGGAGTGGTTGAACTGGTTGATCGAGCCGCCGTACAGCTTGTTGGCGGCGATGAACTCGTCGCCCGGCTGCATCAGGGCGTGCATCACCAGGAACTCGGCGGCGTGGCCGGCGGCCACCCCGCCCGCGGCGGTGCCGCCCTCGAGCGCGGCGATGCGCTCCTCCAGCACCGCGTTGGTCGGATTGGTGATGCGGCTGTAGATGTTGCCGAAGGCCTGGAGCCCGAACAGCGAGGCGGCGTGATCGACGTCGTCGAACACGAACGAGGTGGTCTGGTAGATCGGCGTCGCCCGCGCGCCGGTGGCGGCGTCCGGCGCCGCGCCGGCATGGATCGCGAGGGTGTTGAAGCCGGGCTGGCGGTCGGTCATGGCGTCCTCGGGCGTCGGTCTTTGGCCGACGTGCTTAGGACCCGTCCGCGGCGGGGGTCAAGCGGGGACGCCCATCGATCCGCACAGTAGAACCCGCAGGTCCGGCGCGCCGCAGTGGCGATGAACCGGTGCGGAGAAGCAACGTCTACAAGACGGATTGGATCGGCAAGATCGATCTCCAGGATCGATTTCATGAACGATCTCGCCGCCGGCGCGGCCTCGCTCTCAGCGGTAATGCCGGTGACGACGATGGTGGTGGTACCGCCGCCCCGGCAGGCCGGTGCGGTAGGCGCGCCGGCCCGGATCGATGCCGAGCACGCCGTTGACGCCGCCCACCGCTCCGCCGACCGCGCCGCCGACGACACCGCCAATCGGCCCGCCGACCCGATTGCCCTCGCGGGCGCCGCGGTCGATGCCGCCGGGAATGCCCTGCGCCTCGGCCGCGCCAGCGAGCAGCAGGGTGGAGAGGGTGAAAGCGGCCATCAAGGACAGTCTCATGGGACGAAGGGCTCCCTCTGCCGGACGCGCCGCGGGCTGGAACGGGCGCTCGATGCGTCTCAACGTCCAGCTTCCGTCAAAGATCCGGTGCGCGCAGGTGGTGACTGGTCGTGGCACCCCTCCAGGGAGGACGGTCCGCGCCGCCTCACCGAACCGAGCCCAGCCCCTCCCGGTAGGCCGCGACCGCGCGGCCGAGCGAGAAGTCCGGCAGCGCCCGGTCGGCCGCCTCCCGCAGGCGCGCCCGCCGGCCGGGATCGTCGAGGAGCGCCAGCGTCGTGCGCGCCCACTCCGCGACCTCCATCGGCCGCACCGTGCCGCAGCCCCGCGCCTCCAAGAGCTCGCGGGCGGCGCCGGAATGGGGCGAGGCGAGGACCGCGGCCCCGCTCTGCAATGCTTCGTTGACCACGATGCCCCAGACGTCGCCGCGGCTCGGGAAGAGCAGCAGCCGGGCCGAGGCATGGGCCTCGGCGAGGTCCCCTTGCGCGAGGTAGCCGTCGAACCGGGCCGGGATCCCGGCATCGGAGAGGCGCCCCGCCATCTCCGCCCGGAGCGGGCCGTCGCCCGCCACGCGCACCCGCAAGGGGCGCCCGGCGGCGGCGCAGGCCCGCATCACGTCGATGAAGAAGCGCGCGCCCTTCACCTCCTCGTTGAGGATGCCGCAGAACAGGACGTCGTAGGGCCGGGCTTCCGGGTCGGGCAGGGGCGGTGTGGGCGACCAGGCCGGGAAGAGCGGGGCGCGAAAGACCCGCCCGGGCGCGAGGCCGTAGGCGGCGAGCAGCGTGCGGCTGCCCTCGCTCGGCGCGAGGCCGAAGGCGGCCCCCGGCACGATCGCCCGGCGCAACAGGCGGTGTGCCGGCGAGCGCGCGCCCGGATCGGTCTCCGGCACGCCGTCGGTGCGGATCGCGTAGGGGATGCGCAGGGCGCGCGCCGCGAGCGCCGCCATCGCCATGGTGGGCGAGAAGTCGTTGAGGATCACGGCCGCCGGCCGCGCCGCGGCGAGGCGCGGGACGACGCCCGGATTGACGTAGAGGTTGCGGACCGCGTCCCGGTGCCAGCGCAGGCCCGGCAGCACCGCGAAGCCGTAGCCGTCCGCCGCGGCGAGGTCCCATTGGCGGGCGGGCTCCTTGGCCGCGCAGGCGAGGACGGTGAGCGGCCGGTCGAGGGCGGCGGCCAGCGCCCGGTAGAGCACCTGGGTGTAGGGGGCGAGCGCGCCGGTCACCACGACGACGGGGGAGGCGGGCTCACCGGGCAAGGCGGGCTCCCATCAGGGCGTCGAGCTCGTGCAGGGGCCATTCGGGTTCGAGGACGTGGCGCGGCATCGTCGGGAGGTCGCGGGCGCCGGTCGCGACGCCGCGGCGGGTGGTGAAGAAGGTGGCGTAGCCGCTGGCGAGCGCCAGGGCCGGGTCGCGACCCGGTCGGTAATCGTGCTCGGCGACGCCCCAGGGGCAGGCGAAGTGCCGGACCGGTCGCCCGGTCGCCGCCTCCAGCGCGATGCGGGAATGGGTGATCTCCCGCGCGGCCCCGGCATCGTCCAGGGTCGCGATGCGGGCGTGGCTCGCGCTGTGCGAGCCGATCTCCATGCCGGCGGCGAGCCAGGCGGCCACCTGGGCCCGGTCGGCATAGGGGCCGGGGGGGCTCGCCGGCGGCGCGTCGAGCCAGTCGCCGACGAGGAAGAGGATCGCCGGCACGCCGGCCGCGCGCAGGACCGGCAGCGCCACCCCGACCGTGTCGGCATAGCCGTCGTCGAAGGTGACGAGGAAGTGCCGCTCCGCCCCGATCGCGCCGGATTCGAGCAGAGCCACCGCCTGGTCCGCCCCGACGAACCGGCCGTGCCGCTGCAGGTAGGCGATCTGCGCCGCGAACCCGGCCCGGTGGCGCTCCGGCACGTGGTGGTAGCACAGGGTGTAGAGGCCCGGTGGCGCATGGGCGAGCCGGCGCAGCCGGGCGAGTCCGCGCAGCAGCAGGGCCCGGACCACCGGATGGTCGCGGGCGAGGGTCTTGAAGGAATGCAGCATCCCGCCCGCCATCATCGAAAAGACTCCGCCCTCGGTAGGTGCGATCCGCCCGGCCCGAGGACAACCCAAGAAAACCACGTAGACCGCCTGCGGCCAGGCGCGTTCGGGACCTGCGGCGACATCGGTGCGCCGCTTGCGTCATGGGCGCATCGGCGGCGAGCGATGTCGCATCCTGGCACGGAAACTCCATGACCATGACGGACCAAGAGACGGGATTGCGGGTCTTGGCCCCCACCGACGCGCCAAAATGGGACGAGGCCGTGTGGGGGCAGCCGCGCGGCACCATCTTCTGCGCGTCCGGGTGGGGCACCTACAAGGCACGCCGGGGGGCAGCCGTCGAGCGGCTGAGCGTCGTCGACGAGGCCGGCGACTGCCTGGGCCTGGCGCAGGTTCAGCTGCGCCGCCGGGGTCCGGCCCGGCAGGTCTACATCCAGGGCGGGCCGCTCCTCACCCACAAGGGCGAGCGCCAGGGCGAGGCGGTGATGCGCGCCCTGCTGGCGCATCTCGCTCTCGGGCCGCTCGACCTCCTGATGGTCGATTTCAGCCGCGCCGAGAGCCCGGGCGCGGTGCTCGGCCTCCTGGCGACGGGGTTCCGGCCGGTCGCGACCGCGGGTCGGCACACCCTGGAGGTGGATCTCACCCGCGGTCTCGATACCGTGCAGGCCGAGATGGAGCAGCGCTGGCGCAAGGCTTTGCGCAAGGCGGAGCGCAATGCGGCGCTGACCCTCCGCTTCCTCGACGATCCGGCCGAGCGGCTGCGGGCCTTCGACGCCTTTGCTGCGATGTACGCGGCCCTGAAGACCCGCAAGGGCTTCTCCAACGATTTCGACGCCGCGTCGTACCGCGACCTCGCGGCGAACGACCCGCGCCACGTCATGATCGAGGTGCGCGAGGGCGAGGAACTGTGCCTGGTGCGCATCGCGCATCTGAGCCGCGACCGCTTCACCGACTTCTTCACCGCCTCGACCGAGCGGGCCAAGGCCAATGCCGCCGCCTACCTGGCGGTGTGGAGCTTCATCCGCCGCGGCGCCGAAGAGGGCTGCCGGGTGTTCGATTTCGGCGGCATCGACCCGGCGAACAACCGGGGCGTCTACGACTTCAAGCGCGGGCTGACCCGCAACGTCGTGTCGAGCGGGCCGCTCTGGCTCTACGGCCGGAACCGCCTCGTCACCGCGGCGGCCGGGGCGGTGCTGGCCCGGTGAGCGTGCTGTCCGCTCTCCCCGCGCGTCTCTCCGCGCGCTTGCGCGGGCCGGCCCTGCTCTCGCTCCTCGATCAGGGGGCGGTGAGCGGCTTCGGCTTCCTCGCCGGCATCGCGGCGGCGCGCCTGATCGATATGGAGGGGTTCGGGCGTTTCGCCCTCGTGCTCATCGTGGCGGGCTTCGCGCAGGGGCTGCACAATGCGCTGGTCACCGCGCCGCTGATGACGCTCGCCGGCTCCGTGCGCGATCCGGCCCGCTACGCGGCCGCCGTCGGCGCCGGCGCCCTGGTGCTGGCGGCGGGACTGGCCATCGGTGTCGCGGGAGCGCTCGCCCTGTACTTCTCCGCCCGCGGCGAGGCGGTGCCGGTCGATCTCGTCACCGCCGCCGGGGCGCTCACCCTGGCGCAGAACCTCCAACTGACGGCCCGACGGCTGCTCTTCGCCTATGACGGGGGCGGGACGGCGCTCGCCATGGACCTCGCCCGGGCGGCGTTGTTCCCGCTCGCCGTCGCGCTCCTGTGGGCGGGCGGAATCCCCCTCGACGCGGCGCGGCTCGTCGCCTTGCTGGCGCTGACGGCGTTCCTGACCACCCTGCCAGCTTTCCTCGGCCGGGCGGCCGATCCCGGGCGCCGCCGCCTCGCCGCCGCCGCCTCGCGACACTGGCAGATGGCGCGCTGGCTCCTGCCGGTGGTCCTCGTCACCTTCGGCCAGGAGCAGCTGGTCTGGATCCTCGCCGGCGGCGTCCTCGGCGACGAGGCTCTCGGCGGCTTGCGGGCGTCGCAATACCTCGTCGGCCTCGTGCTCCTGATGCTTGCCGCGACCGAGAACGTGGTGCCGACGGGGGCGGGCCGCGCCTACGACACCGGCGGCGAGGCCGCGCTTCGGGCCTATCTCCTCGGCGTCACCCGCCGCCTCGGCGTTCCGGTCGGGCTCCTCCTCGCCCTCGTGGCTCTGCCGGGGGAGCTCTGGCTGCGCCTCGTCTTCGGCGAGGCCTACGCGCCCTATGCCCCGTCCCTGCGCTGGCTGGCGCTCGGGGTGGTGTTCGTCTTCCTGCGTGACATGGCGGCGCAGATCTTCCGGGCGCGGCGGCGCACCGACGTGATCTTCCGCGCCTTCGCGGTCAGCTTCGCGATGTCGCTGGTGCTGATCCAGCCGCTCCTCACCCGCTACGGCGCCACGGGCGCCGCCGCCGTGGTGGCGCTGGCCCACGGGGCCTCGCTCCTCGCCCTCCTGGCGGCCCTCGGCCGTGCCCCGGCCGCGCGCGCGGAGATCCCGCGATGCTGAACGCCCTCATCGCCGTCGGCGCCGCGACCTGGTTCACGGTGGCCTATCCGGTGCTGCGCCGCCGCCTCGAGACGCATCCGCCCTCCGGCGGCGCGCCGCTGGTCTGGCCGCTCGCCCTGCTGGTGGTGTTCGCCTTCATGCCCCTCGTCTTCACGGTGCCGCGCGAGGACGGCAATGCCGTGCTGGAGCAGGGGCTGACGGCCTCGAACGTCGTCACCATCGTGCTCACCGGGCTGACGGCCTTCTACCTCGCGGTCAAGATCGCCGCCGACCGGCGCATCCTCCTCCTGCCCTTCGCGATGCCCTACCTGCCGTTCACGATGATGACCGGCGTGAACGGGTTGAGCGCTGCCTGGTCGATCGTGCCGACCTACACGCTCTACCGCACCGCGGAACTCGCGGTATTCACCCTCGCCTGCATCCTGATCTTCGACCGACCCGACATCCGGCGGCGTCTGGCCGATATCCTCGCCCTCGTGACGCTCGCCTGGCTCGTCGCGGTCACGCCGGAGATCCTCCAGAGCCTCGCCTCCGGCATCGTGTTCTCCTCGGCCAAGAACAACATGATGCCGCTCGTCTGCGCGCTCCTCGGCTTCGCGGCCGTGTTCGGGCCGCCCAACCGGCGGCGCGGCCGCTACCTCGTGCTGGCGGCGGCGGGCTTCGTCATCGCGGGCTCGGCCGCCTCGACGGGGGCGCTGATCGCCGTCGGGCCGGGGCTGATGATCGCCTCGCGCCGCCCGGGCTTGCGCCTCGCCGGTGTCGTCCTGGCGCTGGTTTCGCTCGCGCTGTTCCTGTTCCTGATGGTCGGCCTGTCGAGCTTCCCAGGCCTCCTCGACCTCCTCTCGGTCATCCTCCAGAAGCCCAAGGTCGAACTCGCCAACGCCACCGGCCGGGGCCAGTTCTGGCCGACCTTCATCGCGGCGACCCAGGACCGCCTGCTCGGCTCCGGCTTCTCGGCCGCCGACCGCTTCGTGCAGCTCCTGATCCCGACGACCGAGCTCGCCGACGAACTCGGCCGCGACGCGGTGTTCATCACCAGCTCGCACAACATGTTCCTGAGCGCCTGGGCCGGCACCGGGATCATCGGCCTGTCCTTCGCGATTCTCACCCTGGTCGAGCCGGTCCGCTTCGCGGCCCGGGCCGATCGCGGCACCCGCCGTCTCGTCGCCTGCCTGATCCTGATGCTCGCCCTCAACGGCATGACCACCCCCGGGCTGTTCCAGGACTGGAACGTCAACGTGCTGGCCTACATCGCGGTGCTGGCCTGCGCCCGGGCGGCGCGGCGCGAGGCCGAGGCGCCGGAGGCCACGATCGGCCCGGTCCTCTCCCCGCACGAGACCGGGCGGGCCTGGCCCGCCGCTTGAAGCCGAGTCGTCACAAGGACTGTATGCCGATCCGATCGTCCCGGAACGGAACAGATCCGACCCGCAGCGGGAGCCTCTGGGGAGCCTTGGGCGCATCATGACCATGGTCGAGAATGTCCGAAACGGGCTGCTCATCGGCGCGGCCCCGCGGGGGGAGGAGGGGCGCGAGCCCTGGTTCCTCGACCCGCGGGAGATCCTGCGCACCGTGCGCCTGCGCTGGCTCACCGTGCTGCTGCCCGTCCTGCTGTGCCTCGGCGCGGCGGCGGCCTGGACGCAGCTGAACCCGCCGCAATACGCCGCCTCGACGCAGATCCTGATCGATCCGCGCGGGCTTCAGGTGGTCAAGGACGGGCTGACCCCGCCGGACCAGGCGAGCGATGCCAGCCTCCTCCTCGTCGACAGCCAGCTCCGGGTCCTCACCTCCGACGACGTGCTCGGCCGCGCCGTCGACCGGTTCGATCTCGCCCTGGACCCCGAGTTCCAGGGCCGGGAGACCCTGATCGGCGCGATCAAGGGGATGGTCGCGCGGCTCACCGGCCGCACCGAGCCGCCCGCCGAGCCCCGGCTGACGGCGCTCAGGATCCTGCGCGACCGGGTCGGGGCGCGGCGCCTGGAGCGCAGCTTCGTGGTCGAGCTCGGCGTCACCTCCGAGGACCGCGAGAAGGCCGCGCGGCTCGCCCGCGGCATCGCCGAGACCTACCTCGCCCGCGATGCGGCAACCCGCTCCGAGACGACCCGCCGGGCCGGCGAGGCGATCGAGGGGCGGCTGGCCGAGCTGCGCCAGGCCCTGAAGCGGGCCGAGGACAAGGCTCAGGGATTCCGGGCGAAGCACAACATCGTCGGCACCCGCTCGCAGCTCGTGAGCGAGCAGCAGCTGACCCAGCTCAGCGACCAGCTCGGCGCCGCCCGGGCCAAGGCCCTCGATGCCGGCGCCCGTATGCGCCAGGTCGAGGGCGTGCTCACCAACGGACGCTTCGACTCCGTCAACGAGATCGTCCAGAACCCGACCATCACCGCCCTGCGCGGACAGCTCGCCGGCGTCGAGCGCCTGCGCGCCGATGCCGAGGAGACCTTGGGCAAGCGCCATCCGAGCTACATGGCGGCCGTGGTGCAGGAGAAGGCCCTGCGCACGGCGATCGAGGCCGAGATCCGCCGCATCGCGGCGGCGAGCCGCAACGATTTCGAGGCCGCCCAGGCGAGCGCCCGCGTCCTCGCCTCGACCCTGGAGCGGCGCAAGGCCGACGCCCTGAAGGTCGGCGACGACTTCGTGCAGCTGCGCGAGCTGGAGCGCCAGGTCGAGGCGAGCCGGGCGGTCTACGAGGCCTTCCTGGTCCGGGCCCGGGAGCTGCAGGAGCAGCAGCGCCTCGATACCTCGGCCTCCCGGATCATCTCGCCGGCCTCGCCGCCGGAGAAACGCATCGGCCCGCCGACGCCGGTGGTGTTCGTCGCCGCCCTCGTGGCGGGACTCGGCCTCGGCCTCGTCGGCGGCCTCGGTCTCGAATTGCTCGCCGGCCGCGTCCGGTCGCGCCGGCGCCTCGAAGGCCATCTCGGCCGCACCGGCCTCGACGCCCTGCCGCGAGCGCCCCGCAAGGTTGCCCGGCCTGCCTCCCTGCGGGCCGATTTCGGCAGCGCCCGGGGCGACGGCCCCTACGAGGTGGCGCTGGCGCGCCTGCGCCACCGCCTCGCCGCCGCCGAGCCGGGTGCCAGGTTGGGCGCCAACCCCCTCGTCGTCCTCGTCACCGCGGGTGACGACCGGACCGGCAAGTCGGTGCTGGCCCGCTCCCTCGCGCTCTCGGCGGTGGCCGACCGCGAGCGGGTGATCCTGGTCGATGCCGACCCGAAGGGGCTGCTCACCCGCGACCTCGGTGCCGCGGCGCCCCGGGACCTCGCCGGTCTCCTGCGCTCCCGCGCGCCCCTGGGCGAGGCCCTCGTGAGCCTGCCCTCGGGCCTGCGGGTGCTGCCCCGTCCGTCCGACCTGCCGCGGGACCTCGCCGGCACCCTCGCCGACGCACTCCTGCGCAGCGACGCCGACCTCGTCATGGTCGATCTCGGCCTCGTCGGCGGCGACGTGGTGACCGAGCGCCTGATCGCCGAGGAGCGCATCCCGGTGCTCCTCCTCGCCGTCAGCGCCCGGCGCGGCCGCCTCGGCGCGGTCGACCGGGCCCTGAAGGCGATCGGCCCGTCCCGCCGGGTCCGGGTGGTCGTCACGGATGCGGATCTGCGGGAATAGCCCGGCGTGACGCGCCGCTCGGAGCCATGGCCCGTCCCCATCGGCCCTCGGATGGGCAGGGTCCGGATCCCGACGGCTTGACCTGATATAGGGGCCGCTGAGCTTGGAGGCGGGGCGCTTCGGGCCCCGCGTGCCGAAGCCTCGCTGCTGACGCATCGCGGGGCGCGGGGCCGGCATCCCGGTCGATCGCCCCGCCTGTTGCCCCGCAATGCCGGGAGCGTGATACTCGCGCGAGCCGTTCCAACAAAAACAATGCTGGGGAGGAAGCCGAATGCGTGTCCTGGGTCTGCTGCGCGCCGCAACCGCGGGCGCGGCCTTGTCGTTCATCGCCCTCGCCGCGATCGCCGCAGACTACCCGTCGCCCAGGGCCGGCGACTGGACGATCAAGGACTTCAAGTTCCACACCGGCGAGGTCCTGCCGGAGCTGCGTCTGCACTATACCACGGTCGGAGATCCGAAGGGGGAGCCGGTGGTCGTCCTGCACGGCACTACCGGGTCGGCAGCCAGCATGCTGACCCCCGGATTCGCCGGCGAGCTGTTCGGCCCGGGTCAGCCGCTCGACGCGGCCAAGTACTACATCATCCTCCCGGATGCGATCGGCCATGGGCAATCGTCCAAGCCTTCGGACGGATTGAAGGCGAAGTTCCCGAAATACAATTACGACGACATGGCCGAGGCGCAGTACCGGCTGCTCAGGGAGCATCTCGGCCTCAAGCATGTCCGGCTGATCATCGGCAACTCGATGGGAGGCATGCACGCCTGGATCCTGGGGGTGACGCATCCCGACTTCATGGACGCGCTCGTCCCCATGGCGTCGCAGCCGAGCGAGATGGGGAGCCGCAACTGGATGTTGCGCCGGCTCCTGACCGAGACCATCCGGCGCGATCCGACCTATGCCAACGGCGAGTATACGGCCCAGCCGCCCGCCTTGCGGGTCGCGAATGTCTTCTTCGCCCTGGCCACCAGCGGCGGCACGCTGGCGCTGCAGAAGCAGGGGCCGACCGGCGAACTGGCCGACAAGCTCGTGGATGCCCGCCTGGCCGCGCCGTACAACGCCGACGCCAACGACACGATCTACCAGTGGGAGTCGTCGCGCGGCTACAACCCGTCTCCGGGCCTCGAGAGAATCGAAGCGCCCGTCCTGGCGATCAACTCCGCGGATGACGAGCGCAACCCGCCCGAGACGGGACTCATGGAGCGCGAGATGAAGCGCCTCAAGAGCGGGCGCCTGTACCTGATCCCGGCCAGCGCCGAGACCTCCGGCCACGGCACGACGGGCTTCGCCAAGTTCTACAAGCAGCAGCTCCAGGACTTCCTGCAAGCCGCCCCGAAACGGGCGATGTAGCGGGACCGGGCCGGGCTCTCCCGCGTGACTTGAGGGCGACGGGGCCGTATCTCGCGGACCCGGACCCGACAGGCTTCGAGAGACCCCCGACCATGCGGCCCCTGCTCCTCCTCGCCGCCGCTCTGCTCGTCGGCCTCCCGGCGAGGGCCGCGCCGATCGAGATCCCGGTCGCGGCCGAGGGGACCCGGCCTCGGCCCGGCGGCGGCGCCACCCTCGCCGAGGC
>JAEWKL010000542.1 GCA_023386115.1 Pseudomonadota bacterium | reverse complement strand
GGCGGCACCCCTCCTGGCTCCAATGCGTGTCGGTGCGCAGGTACAGCGGCGGCTCTGACTCCCGCGCCGCCCGCAACGGGCCGACGAGGTCGATCCAGGCCCGGGCGGCGGGCGAGCGAGCGAGGCGCGCGCCCAGGCGCCGGGCCGGCGACAGGGTCGCGTCGAGGGCGAGGCCGTCGAGCCGGTCGTCGTAGATGCTCAGCTTCTCCGGCACCACGACGTGGAAGGCGCGGATGCCGAGGCGTGCGGCCTTCGCGGTGCGGGCCTCGATCAGCCGGCGCCAGCGCCACAGCCGCCAGGCCATCCTCACGCTCGACCGGTATTGCTGCCGCACCCGGTTGGTGCCGCCGGTCAGGAAGAGCCAGCCATCCCGGCCGAGATGGACCATGTCGGTGCTGTCGCGCATCGGGCCCGTGTAGCGGGATGGGCGCAGGCTGAACAGCGCCGCCGGCCCTGGCCATTCCCGAAGCCCGCGCCATTTCGCCAGGAGGATGCCGCAAGATCCCCTGATCCTCACCCTGGAGCTCGATGAGCCCGCCTTCGCGGAGTTCGACGGCCAGCGCCGCCGCTTCTTCCCGCCGGCCCTCAACCGGATTCCGGCCCATGTCACGCTCTTCCACCACCTCCCGGGCGAGGAGGAGCGCGGCATCGTCGAGACCCTGGCGGCGGAGGTGCGGACGGAAGGCCCGCTGCCCGTCAAGGTCGCATCCCTGCGCTTCACCGGCCGCGGCGTCGCCTACGCGCTCGAATCGCCTCGGCTGTCGTCCTTGCGCGGTCGGCTCGCCACCGCCTTCGCGCCCTGGCTGACGCCGCAGGACCGCCAGGGCTACCGGCCGCACGTCACGGTGCAGAACAAGGTCGCGCCCGAGGAGGCGCGGGCGCTCCACCGGGAACTCGAGGCCGCCTTCGTGCCGCGGGAGATCGCCGGCACCGGCCTCCTGCTCTGGCGCTATCTCGGCGGCCCCTGGGAGGCGCGCGGCCGGTTTCCGTTCGGGGGCGCGTGATGGTCCGGATCCCGTTCCAGCGCCACGCCACCGCGGTCTGGCTGCGCCTGCGCCTCAACGAGATCGGGCCGCTCGCCTCGCTGCTCGCCGTCAGCCTGTTCGGCTTCGGGTTCTTCAAGCTCGCCGACGAGATCCGCGAGGGCGGCTCGTTCGGCTTCGACGACCGGCTGCTGCTGGCGCTCCGCGTGCCCGGCGACCTCGCCCAGCCGATCGGGCCGCACTGGCTGCCGGAGACGATGCGGGACATCACCGCCTTCGGCAGCGTCTTCGGCATCGTCTACGTCACGGCCTGCGTGGTGCTCTACCTGGCGATCACGGCGCGGCGGCGGGCCGCCCTGTTCGTGCTGGTGGCGGTGGGCGGCGGCGAGATCCTGTCGACGGGCTTGAAGCTGTTCTTCCGCCGCCCGCGGCCGGACCTGGTGCCGCACGGCATGGAGACCTTCACGGCGAGCTTCCCGAGCGGCCACGCCATGCTGTCGGCCATCGCCTATCTCACGCTGGCGATTCTGCTCGCCCGGGTCGAGCGGTCGCGCAAGGTCAAGGCCTTCGTGATGGGCCTCGGCGTCGTCACCACGCTCCTCGTCGGGATGAGCCGGGTCTATCTCGGGGTGCATTGGCCGAGCGACGTGCTCGCCGGCTGGTGCGTCGGCGCCGCCTGGGCGTCCCTGTGCTGGTTCATCGCCCTCCAGCTCCAGCGCCAGGAGGTGGTGGAGGCGCCGGATCCGCCGCCGCCGGCCTGACACGGACCGCTCGCGCGGGCGCTCCCCCGGCCGTGCGGGCGCTTGCGCGCCGCGTCGCCCTCCCCTAGCCAAGCAGCAGAGGATCGGGAGAACGCCGTGGCTTACGAAAACATCCGGGTCGAGACGCGCGGGCGGGTGGCGCTCATCACCCTGCATCGTCCGGCGGCGCTGAACGCCCTGTGCAACGCGCTGATCGCCGAGCTGAACCACGCCCTCGACGGCTATGAGCGCGACGACGGGATCGGCTGCATCGTCATCACCGGCTCGGAGAAGGCGTTCGCCGCCGGCGCCGACATCCGCGAGATGCAGGACCGCACCCATCCCGAATTCTACATGGCCGACCCGTTCGGCGAGTGGGACAAGGTCGGCCGGCGCCGCAAGCCGATCATCGCCGCGGTGGCGGGCTACGCGCTGGGCGGCGGCTGCGAGCTCGCCCTGATGTGCGACTTCATCCTGGCCGCCGACACCGCGAAGTTCGGCCAGCCCGAGATCAAGCTCGGCGTGATCCCGGGTGCCGGCGGCACCCAGCGCCTGACCCGCGCGGTCGGCAAGGCCAAGGCGATGGATCTCTGCCTCACCGGCCGGATGATGGACGCGGCGGAAGCCGAGCGCTCCGGCCTCGTCGCCCGGGTGATCCCGGCGGCCGACCTCCTCGACGAAGCGATGAAGGCGGCCGAGACCATCGCGTCGATGTCGCTGCCCGCCGTGATGGTGGCCAAGGAGAGCGTCGACCGGTCCTTCGAGACCACGCTGACCGAGGGCATCCGCTACGAGCGCCGGGTGTTCTACGGGCTCTTCGCCACCCACGACCAGAAGGAAGGCATGAAGGCCTTCGTCGAGAAGCGTAAGCCCCATTTCGAGAACCGCTGAGATGAGCGTCACCTACGCCGACGTCGAGGCCGCGTCCGGACGGATCGCCGGCATCGCCCACCGCACCCCGGTGCTCACCTCCCGCACCGCCGATGCGCGGACGGGCGCGAGCTTGTTCTTCAAGGCCGAGCCGCTGCAACGCGCCGGCGCCTTCAAGTTCCGGGGCGCCTGCAACGCCATCGCGGCGCTCTCGCCCGAGCAGCGCGCGCGGGGGGTGCTCGCCTTCTCGTCCGGCAACCACGCCCAGGCCATCGCCTATGCGGGCGCGCTCCAGGGCGTGCCGACCGTGATCGTGATGCCGCACGACGCGCCGGCCATCAAGGTCGCGGCGACCCGCGGCTACGGCGCCGAGATCGTCACTTACGATCGCTACAAGGAGGACCGCGAGGCGGTGAGCCGGAGCCTCGCCGAGGCGCGCGGCCTCTCGGTGATCCCGCCTTACGACCATCCGGACGTGATCGCCGGCCAGGGCACCGCGGTGAAGGAGCTGATCGAGGAGGTCGGCCCCCTCGACTTGCTCCTCGTCTGCCTCGGCGGCGGGGGCCTGCTCGCCGGATCGTGCCTCGCCGCGCGGGCCCTGTCGCCGGGGATCGAGATCTGGGGCGTCGAACCGGAGGCCGGCAATGACGGCCAGCAATCGCTCGCCAAGGGCGAGGTGGTGCGCATCCCGGTCCCGGTCTCGATCGCCGACGGGGCGCTGACGACGCATCTCGGCCAGCACACCTTCCCGATCATCCAGCGCGAGGCCGCCGGCATCGTCACCGCCACGGACGCCCAGCTCGTCTCCGCCATGCGGTTCTTCGTCGAGCGGATGAAGCTCGTGGTCGAGCCGACCGGCTGCCTCGCGGCGGCGGCCGCCTTCGAGGGCGCGGTCCCGGTCAGGGCTAAGCGCGTCGGCGTGATCCTGTCGGGCGGCAACGTCGACCCGGCGGCGCTCGCCCGTCACCTTGCGGCGTGAGCTCGGCCGCATGAGCCCGAAGACACGAGAGGAGCTGTTCGCCTTCCTCGACGATCTCGGCGTGGCCCACGCCACCGTGGAGCACGTCCCCGTGCACACGGTGGCGGAATCCCGCGACCTCAAGGCCGCGATGCCGGGCGGCCACTCGAAGAATCTCTTCCTCAAGGACAAGCGCGGCCGGCTGTTCCTGGTCGTCGCGGAGGCCGAGGCGCGGATCGACCTCAAGCGCCTGCACGGCCCGCTCGGCGCCACCGGGCGGCTCTCCTTCGGCTCGGCCGAGTTGCTCTACGAGCGGCTCGGCGTGCGCCCCGGCTCGGTCACGCCGTTCGGGCTCATCAACGACCGCGACGGCGCGGTCGCGGTGATCCTCGATGCCGGGCTGATGGCGCACGACCCGGTCAATTTCCACCCCCTCCACAACGGTGCCACCACGGCGGTGAACCCGGCCGGCCTGATCCGCTTCCTGGAGGCGACGGGGCACACGCCGCGGGTGATGGCGCTGCCGGAGCCGGCGGGAGAGGATGAGGCGGGGTAGAGAGAACCGTTTGCTCGGTTGCAGCACCGACACTGACACACTCCGCGTCATTCCGGGGCCGCGCAG
>JAEWKL010000508.1 GCA_023386115.1 Pseudomonadota bacterium | reverse complement strand
GTCCGGCACCGCGGCGCGGGCGATCTCGGCGAGCTGCGCCTGGGTCTTCGCGCGGGCCGCCTCCGCCTCCCGCCGCAGCGCCTTGGCCTCGGTGATCAGGGCCTCGGTCCGGTCGCGGATGGCGAGCAGGCCCTTGAAGTCGCCCTGCAGCCGCTCCGCCTCGGCCCGGGCCGCCGCGATGCCGGCATTCAGCGCAGCGCGGCGCGTGTCCTCGGTCTGGGCCGCGGCAGGATAGGCCGCGAGACAGAGGGTCAGCGCGACCAGGAGGCAGCCGAGGATACCGCGGACGGCACCGGGGAGAGGCAGACTGAGGAAAGTCATGGAGAGGACAGCCCGGGACGCCGCGCCGTGCGAAGCTTGGCCGCAGGTTGCCTAACATGGCCGTGCCGATCGGCAAGAGCCGAGGCACGACGAGACCATGGGGACGCGAGGAGGGGATGCACCCCGTCCGCCATGTGCGCGGGATCGCCGCGTTCCCCGTCCTCAGACGGCCCCGGCCGGGCGCGTCGCGATCCAGACCACGTGCGGGGTGCGCCCGGGACGCTCGGAGCGGATGCGGTGCTCCGCGACGGCGAAGCCGGTGCGCCGCAGGCGGGCCTTGAACTGGCGGTCCGGGCAGCCCGACCAGATGCCGAGCAGGCCGTCCGGCCGCAGGGCCCAGCGCGCCCGCTTCAATCCCCAGGCATCGTAGAGCCGGTCATTGGCCCGGCTGACCAGACCGCGCGGGCCGTTATCGACGTCGAGCAGGATCGCGTCCCAGGCCTGCGGCCCGGACTGGATCACCCGGTTGACGTCGCCTTCGCGGATCTCGACCCGGGGGTCGTCGAGGCAGCCGCCGAAGAGAGGGGCGAGGGGGCCGCGGGCCCAGGCCAGGACCGCCGGCACCAGCTCGGCGACGACCACTCTCGCGTCGGGCCCGAGTTCGGCCAGGGCCGCCCGCAGGGTAAAGCCCATGCCGAGCCCGCCGATCAGCACCCGCGGCGCCTTGCGGTCGCGCAAGCGCGCGCAGGCCAGCCCCGCGAGCTCCCGCTCCGAGCCGCTGCGATGGCTGCCCATCAGCTCCATGCCCGCGACGACGATCAGGTACTCGTCGTCGCGCCGCACCAGCCGCAGGGAGCCTCCCCCGCCCGGGATCGGGCCGGTGTCGAGTTCGGTCCAGGCCGCCAGGGCCGCGCCCGGCACGGGGGAACGCCGCATCTTTCTTCTCTCCGGCGCCGGGGGAGGGGGAGGGGCGGGCGCCTCGTCGCGGCGATACCCGGCGGCGCGCTCCCCGTACAGCACGCCGGCCGCATTCCGCCCGGCCGCGCGCCGCGGGTCAGTCGCCCACCAGGGCGAGGTCGTCCCGGTGCACCATGGCGGCCCGGCCCGGATAGCCCAGAACCGCCTCGATCTCCCGGCTCGACCGCCCGAGGATCCGGCCGGCATCCTCGCTGTCATAGGCGACGAGGCCGCGGCCGAGCACCTGCCCGTCGCGAGCCCGGATCGTCACCGCGTCGCCGCGGCTGAAGCTGCCCTCGACCCGCACCACCCCGACCGGTAGCAGGCTCGCCCCGCCTTGCAGCGCGCGCGCCGCTCCGGCATCGATCGTCAGCGTGCCGCGGGGTTCCAGCGAGCCGGCGATCCAGGTCTTGCGGGCCGCGCCCGGCGTCGAGCCGGCGAGGAACCACGAGCAGCGCGCGCCGGACGCCACCGCCTTGAGCGGGTTCTTCACCCGCCCGTCGGCGATCATCATGTGGGTGCCGCCCGAGATCGCGATCTTGGCCGCCTCGACCTTGGTGCGCATGCCGCCGCGGGACAGTTCCGAGGCGGGGCCGCCCGCCATCGCGTCGATCTCCGGGGTGATCCGGGCGATCACCGGCAGGTGCTCGGCGCTCGGGTCGCTCGCCGGCGGGGCGGTGTAGAGCCCGTCGATGTCGGAGAACAGCACCAGGAGGTCGGCGCCGATCATGGTGGCGACCCGGGCGGCCAGGCGGTCGTTGTCGCCGTAGCGGATCTCCGACGTCGCCACCGTGTCGTTCTCGTTGACGACCGGGACGGCGCGCTCCTCCAGGAGCTTGAGGGTGGTGGCGCGCGCATTGAGGTAGCGCCGGCGCTCCTCGGTGTCCTGCGGCGTCACCAGGATCTGGCCGGCGACGATGCCGTGATGGGCCAGCGCCTCCGACCAGTGCCGGGCGAGCGCGATCTGCCCCACCGCCGCGGCGGCCTGGCTCTCCTCCAGCCGCAGGGGGCCGGGGGCGAAGTTGAGCACCGTGCGCCCGAGCGCGATCGAGCCGGAGGAGACCACCAGCACGTCGACGCCGCGCCCGTGCAGGTCGGCGATGTCCTCGGCCAGCGCCGCCAGCCAGGCATGCCGCAGCCGCCCCCGCGCCCGGTCGACGAGAAGCGCCGAGCCGACCTTGAGGACGACGCGGCGGAACTGGTCGAGGGTGGGGGTCTCGGGCGGGCGGGGCGCGGGGTGAATGAGCATGGGGCCGAGTGTCATGGGAGCGCGGGCGTGTCGAGAGCGATCATGCCGGCAGGCCGTTCGCGTCGTAGAAGTCGGAGTGATCCGAGGTGGCGCCGGGCAGCCGGTCCCGGGCCACATCCTTCACCAGGGCGCGCAGGGCGTCGTACTCCTCCCGCTGGGCAGGAGTGGGCGAAGCCATCGCGACCACACGCATTTCAGACTCGCCCAACTGACGCGCCGCCACTTCTCCAGGCGTCATTCGAGGATGCAGGGTCATCCGCTCGTCGATGTCGACCACCTTGATGATGAGACGCTTTGCCATCGGCTGTTCCACTGCGATCCGAGGTTTTACGCCTGGGCCATCCTCCCGGCCAAGAGGTCCGAAGCCAACCTCCCGACGCGGCGAGCCTCATCGAGGGCAGGGGTCACGGCCGCACGGTCACTGCCGGCACGAGGTCCGTCATGCTGAAATCATGTCCCTTGAACAACAGAGGAAGCTCGTCGCGCTTCGCGACCGCGTAAGACAGGCAGTCGCCGAAGTTGAGGTTCGCGCCATGCCTTATTCCCTTGCCGTAGCGATCGTAGGCTTGCCTCGCGATGAAAGCATGCGCGGCTGTAAAGGGAAGAAGTGACAGACGCGGCAGCGCCAAAAGTTCCCGGAGGGCTTGTGTCGCAGAGGCTGAGCCACGGCGCGCAACGACGATGTGCGCTTCAAGCGCTGTCGGTGTGTCCAGGACCCAATCGGATTGTATGAGCGTGTCGAGAAAGGCTTGAGCCTCCGACTCACCGAAGGCGATGGCCAGCAGCGCAGACGTATCGACCGCGATCATCGCGGCAGGCCATCGTCATCGTAGAGATCGCTGTGGTCGGAATTGGTCCCTGGCGGAAGCTCGGCCCGTGCAGCCGCACCGTACGCCATGATTTTCGCGATGAGGGCTGCCTGATCGTGAACGGGTGGCCGCCGTTCGGCGAAGGCACGCACCGCCGCCGGCATCTCGTCGTAGGCCCGCAGCGCCTGCGCGACGGCGTCGTCCGGGGTCGTCCCGAGACGCTCCGCGAGACGTCGCGCCAGCCGCAACGTCTCGTCGCTGTCGATGATCAGAGGCTCGGCCACGGGGAATCTCCCGACTGCGCGAAGGCTATCACGTGCCGCGCGCGCCCCTCAAGGCTGCCAGGCCGCCCGCTCCACCGGCGCCTCGGCCGCCGCCGCGTCCATGCGGGCCATCAGGGTGCGCAGGGCCTCCGTGACGCCCTGCCGCGTCGCGGAGGACAGGATCAGGGGCTTCTGGCCGGTCTCCGCCTCCAGCCGCTCGACCTGAAGCGCCAGGGTCTCGGGGTCGAGGGCGTCGGCCTTCGAGAGGGCCACCACCTCGGGCTTCTCCTCCAGGCCGTGGCCGTAGGCTTCGAGCTCGGTGCGCACCAGCCGGTAGGCGGCGCCGGCATCCTCGCTCGTGCCCTCGACGAGGTGGAGCAGCACCCGGCAGCGCTCGACATGGGCCAGGAACTTGTCGCCGAGGCCGATGCCCTCATGCGCTCCCTCGATCAGGCCCGGGATGTCGGCGAGCACGAACTCGCGGGTATCGACCCGCACCACGCCGAGGCCCGGATGCAGGGTGGTGAAGGGATAATCGGCGATCTTGGGCTTGGCCGCCGTGACGGTGGCCAGGAAGGTCGACTTGCCGGCATTCGGCAGCCCGACGAGGCCCGCATCGGCGATGAGCTTCAGCCGCAGCCAGAGCCAGTGCTCCTGCCCCTCCAGGCCCGGATTGGCATGTTTCGGGGCGCGGTTGGTCGAGGTGGTGAAGTAGGCGTTGCCGAAGCCGCCATTGCCGCCCTTGGCGAGGCGCACCCGCTGGCCGACCGTGGTCATGTCGGCGATCAGGGTCTCGCGGTCCTCAGACAGGATCTCGGTGCCGGCGGGCACCTTCAGCACCACGTCCTCGCCCTTGGCCCCGGCGCGGTTGCGGCCCGAGCCGTGCTCGCCTTTGCGCGCCTTGAAATGCTGCTGGTAGCGGTAGTCGATCAGGGTGTTCAGCCCCTCGACGCACTCGATCCAGACGTCGCCGCCCCGGCCGCCGTCGCCGCCGTCGGGCCCGCCGAACTCGATGAACTTCTCCCGCCGGAACGAGACGCAGCCGGCGCCGCCGTCTCCCGAGCGGACGTAGACCTTGGCCTCGTCGAGGAACTTCACGGAACGCACTCCAGAATGGGTTGAGGGCGGTCGGGGAGGAGCCCCGGCCGCCCTGCTTGTATCAGATCAGGCGCCGAGCCGGCATTCCGGCCGGTCATGCCGCTCGAAGACGAGGCCCGCGGCGTGCCAGGTCTTCAGGCTGTCCCAGGCCCGCCCGTCGAGCCGGGAGCGGGCGACCGGGAAGACGCCGCCCCGGGCCGGGAAGGCCTGGAGGCCGGAGCCGACCGAGGCGAAGCCGCACTTCTCCAGCACCCGCCGCGAGGCCGGGTTGACGACCCGGGCCGACGAGGTGAGTTCGCTCCCCTCCGTATAGGCGAAGAAGGCGTCGATCATCGCCCGCGCGGCCTCGGTGGCCAGGCCCTGGCCCCAGTGCGGCGTGCCGAGCCAGTAGCCCAGATGCGGCGCACCGTCCGGATCGGGCTCGATGCTCACGATGCCGATCGCCTGGGTCGGGTGGCGCCGCGGCGTGATCGCCATGACGAGCGCCCGCCCATCCGCATTGGCCTGCCGCGATTCGAGGATGAACGTGTCCACGGATGGCGGATCGAGCGGATGCGGAATGCGGGCGGTCATCCCGGCTACGGCTTTCTCACCGGCGAAGCGGACGAGGGCTTGCGCGTCGGCCTGGCGGGCCCAGCGCAGCCACAGCCTCCGGGTCTCGAGCCGGAAGACATCGTCGCGGGTGAGGTCGGGAAACATCGCCTGACTCCGATCCGAACCCAGAGCCTCCCGCTCGGGTGCGGTTACGAGAACGACGAAGGGGAAGGTGGTGCCCCACCTTCCCCTCGTGATCTCGCTCGGAGCTTGGCCGTTTGGGGGCCTAAGATGAGCAGGAGTCGCCGGGTCGGTGTGGGGACACCGGCGGAGCTCCCTCGTCACTGGCTCCGTCGGGTTACTCTGCGGCCTCCAGGGCCGGGGCGGCGTCGTTGGCGACGACCGTTACGAAGGCGCGGCCTCGTTTGGTAATGAATTGCACCTTGCCGGCGGTCAGGGCGAAGAGGGTGTGGTCGGTGCCCATGCCGACGTTGACGCCGGGATGCCACTTGGTGCCGCGCTGACGCACGATGATGTTGCCGGCGACGACGGCCTCGCTGCCGAACTTCTTCACGCCGAGACGACGACCAGCCGAATCGCGACCGTTGCGGGACGAACCGCCTGCCTTCTTGTGAGCCATGGGGCTAACTCCTGAATTCTGGAAAAAGGGCTCGCGGCCAGCTTACGCGGCGCTGATGCCCGTGACGCGGACCACGGTGAGGTCCTGGCGGTGACCGCGCTTGCGGCGCGAGTTCTGGCGGCGGCGCTTCTTGAAGGCGATGACCTTCGGGCCGCGGGCCTGCTTCACGATCTCGCCGGCGACGCTGACGCCCGAGACCAGCGGGGCGCCGACCTGGGTCGCGCCGGAGCCGTCGGTGAACAGCAGCACCTCGCCGAAGGTCACGGCGGTGCCGGCCTCGCCCTCAAGCTTCTCGATCGTGATGACGTCGTTGGCGGCGACGCGGTACTGCTTGCCGCCGGTCTTGATCACTGCGAACATCGTTCTCGTCCGTGTTCCATCCGGCCTCCGGCGCCTCGCCGGGGTCGTCTTTTTGACAGTTGACGTTCGGGGATCGGGGACGATCGCCGCGAACGCGACGGCGCGCGGACCATGCAGCCCGCGCGCCAGATGGCACCGTTACGGCTGCGGGCGCCGTCTGTCAACGGCGGACGGCCCGGTTTCGCCGCCCCGCCTTGATTTCCCGCCCTCCTTCGCCGAAGACCGCCCGGCGGCGTGCCGGACGGCCAAGCCTCCGGACGATCAGGCCTGAGGAGCGGGAGACCACGATGGAAGAGCTTGTTGCCCGGGTGACACAGGCCACGGGACTCGACGCGACCACGGCCCAGAAGGCGATCGGGCTCATCCTGGCCTTCCTGCAGAAGGAGGGCCCGGCCGAGGAGGTCAATCAGCTGATCGCGGCCATGCCGGGCGCCGACGCGGCGATCGCCCAGTCCGGCGACGGCGGCCCCGGCGAGGGCGGCGGCGGCCTGATGGGCATGCTCGGCGGCATGATGGGCGGCGGCGTGATGGCGCTCGGCCAGAAGCTGATGTCCGCCGGCGTGCCGATGGGCCAGATGCAGCCGCTCGGCCGCGAGCTGTTCGCCTATGGCCGCGAGAAGGCCGGCGAGGACGTGATGGGCCCGATCGTCGGCTCCGTCCCGGGCCTGAGCCAGTTCGTCTGACGTTTTCGGGCGGCGGGGCGGCCCCGCCCCGCCAACCGGTTGTGGGGCTTCGTAAACCCCTGTCATATTCCCGTGCCGGGTTTCGTGGTGTCTTGTCGCCACGCGGGGCGGTCGCAGCGACCGCGCTGACGGGCGCCGGATCGGTCGGCGCCGCACGGGATGCCTCGACCATGGTTCCGTTCCTCACCCGCGCCCCGGCCGGCGGCGGCCGCGATGCTCCGGCCGGCATTCCCCTGACGCGCCTCATCGGGCGCGCCGCGGAGGGCGGCATCCACCTCAAGGGGTTCGGCCAGCCCTCGCGGCTCTTCCCGCGCCTGAAGCATGTCCCGACCCCCGGGCTCGACCCGGTGCTCGGCCGCATCGGCTCCCTCGAGGTGCGTCTGGCGACGACGCCCAAGGAGATCAAGCGGGCCCAGCGCCTGCGCTACCGCGTCTTCTACGAGGAGATGGCGGCGATCCCGACGGGTATGGCCCTGCTCAAGCGCCGCGACGCCGACGAGTACGACGCCGTCTGCGACCACCTCCTGGTGATCGACCACGCCGCCCAGGAAACGAAACCCTTCCGCAAGCCCAAGCCCCGGGTCGTCGGCACCTACCGGCTGCTGCGCCAGGAGCAGGCCGACCGGCATTTCGGCTTCTACACCGCCGGCGAGTACGATCTCGGCCCGGTCCTCAAGGCCAATGCCGGCAAGCGGGTGCTGGAGCTCGGCCGTTCCTGCGTGCTCAAGCCCTACCGCACCAAGCGCACCGTCGAGCTGTTGTGGCACGGCATCTGGACCTACGTCCTGCATCACCGCATCGACGCGATGCTCGGCTGCGCCAGCCTCGAAGGCACCGATCCCGAGCGCCTCGCCCTGCCCTTGAGCTTCCTCCACCATTTCGCCCGCGCGCCCGAGGGCTGGCGCGCCCGGGCCCTCCCGAGCCGCCACGTCGCCATGGACCGCCTGAGCCGCGAGGCGATCGACCCCAAGGCCGCCCTCCAGGCCCTGCCGCCGCTGATCAAGGGGTATCTGCGGGTCGGCGCCACCTTCGGCGACGGCGCGGTGGTCGATTACCAGTTCGGCACGACCGACGTGTTCGTGGTGCTGCCGGTGGAGGCCATCGCCAAGCGCTACATCGGGCATTTCGGCGCGGAGGCGGGGCGGCACGCGGCGTGAGGGGAAATCGCCCGATCGTGGCGTGACGACCACTCTGACTTTATCCCACCCGCGACCTCATCCTGAGGTCGCGGGTGGGATAATCTGCGAGGGCGATCGGGCACGCTCGGTCTGTGTCGGGAAAGTCCGCAGAAGCGCAGAGCTTCGCCCTCACCACCCGCCGCCCCGCCGCGCCCGCACGTGATCCCGCGTGATGGCGTCGAGACTCGGCGTCCCGAGCAGGGTCATGGCGTTGTCGAGTTCGCTCCGGAAGATCTCGATCGCCCGGGAGACGCCCTCGGTCCCACCGGCCGACAGGCCCCACAGGAACGGCCGCCCCAGGCTGCAGGCGGTGGCGCCGAGCGCCAGTGCCTTGATCACGTCGGTGCCCCGGCGCACGCCGCCGTCGAGGATGACCTCGGCGCGGGCCCCTACCGCCTCGGCCACCTCGGGCAAAGCCGCGATCGCCGCCGGCACGTCGTCGAGCTGGCGGCCGCCGTGGTTCGACACGATCACCGCCTCGATCCCGAGCGCCACCGCCTTCTCGGCATCGGCCGGATGCAGCAGGCCTTTCAGCGCCATCGGGCCGCGCCACTGGTCGCGGATGCGCGCGATGTCGTCCCAGCTGGCCGAGGGGTCGAAGAGCGAGGCGACGTGCTGCGCCACGCTGGTGAAGCCGCTGCCCGCCACCTGGAAGTTGCCGAAGCCGAGCCGCGAGCGGGCGGCGCCGGCGAGCCAGGCCGGGCGCCGGGCGAGGTCGAGGGCCGTGGAGAGGCGCGGCCGCAGCGGCATGGTGAAGGCGTTGCGCAGGTCGCGCTCGCGCCGTCCCTGCACCGCGAGGTCGACGGTGAGGCACAGGACCCGGTAGCGCGCCGCCGCGGCCCGGTGCAGCAGCGCCTGCATCCACTCCCGGTCGCGCAGGAAATAGAGCTGGAACCAGCGCTCGCCCTCGGGCGCGCCCTCCGCCACGTGCTCGATCGAGCCGACGGAATTGGTCGACAGGCAGTAGGGGATGCCGGCCCGTGCCGCGGCTCGCGCCCCCGCCACCTCGCCGTCGGGCCAGAAGAAGCCGGCGAGCCCGGTCGGCGCCATCATGATCGGCAGGGATGACGACGCGCCGAGGATCGGCCGGGACAGGTCGCGGCTGCCGACATCGACGCCGACCCGCGGCATCAGCATCCAGGCGTCGAAGGCCTCGACGTTGTCGCGCAGGGTCCGTTCGTCCTCGGCGCCGCCGTCGATGAAATCGAACACCGCCTTCGGCAGGCGCCGGGCGGCCTGGTCGCGCAGATCCGCGATGGCGTGGGCCCGCCGCAGCCGGGCGGTCAGGCGGGTCGGGGCGGTGGGCGCCGCCGCCCGGGCCGGCGCACGCGGCGGCGGCGTCAGGGCGGAGGACGGCCGATGGGCGAGAGCCCGCCCCGGATGGGGCTCGTCTGCATCCACGCTTGCCTCCCCTCCGGTTTTGGCGATCCGGTCGTCCCGACGGGTAGCATCGGCGCGCGGCCGCCCGCAACCGGCAAGCCGGGGCCAAGTGGAGGGCAGTGGAACGGCGGAAGATGCCGCGCGTCGACCCTGCTCCACAGAGGACTGGCAGGCGGCGCGGCATCATCATGGCGGACCGGGACGAGGCCGAGCGCGGCGAGATCGAGGATCGCTCGGCGCCCCGCGCCACCATCGTCCACGAGGCGGTGCGCAAGCAGGGCCGGGAGGAGCTGGTGCGCCCCGCCGGCTCCCTGTTCTGGTCCGGCATCGCGGCCGGCATCGCCATCATGGCCTCGGTGATCGCGCAGGGCGCGCTGCACCACAAGCTGCCGGCCGATATGGCGGCCCGGCCCCTCGTCTCGCAGCTCGGCTATCCGCTCGGCTTCCTGATCGTGATCCTGGGGCGGCTGCAGCTCTTCACCGAGCAGACGATCGTGACCGTGCTGCCCCTCGTCACGCGGCCGAGCGGGCGGGCCTTCATGGCAACGGCGCGGTTGTGGGGAATCGTGCTCCTCGGCAACCTCATCGGCACCGCTGCCGCCGCGGCGCTCAACGTCCACGGCCACCTGGTGAGCGCAAGCCTCCTCGACGCGATGCTGGCGGTGTCGCGCGAGAGCCTGATGCACAAGGCGCCGTCCGCGATGCTGCTCCAGGGCATCCCGGCCGGCTTCCTGATCGCCACCGTGGCGTGGCTGCGGGCGGCGTCGAGCGGGGGCGAATTCTGGATCGTGTTCGCCCTCACCTTCGCGATCGTGCTGGGCGACTTCACCCACGTCGTGGCGGGAGCGGCGGAGGCCTTCCTGCTGCTCTTTTCCGGCGAGGTCGGTCCCGGCCGGGCCCTCGGCGGGATGATCCTGCCGGCCCTGATCGGCAACGTCCTCGGCGGCACCGGCCTGTTCGCGCTCCTGGCGCATGCGCAGGTGCGGCAGGAGCTTTGACGGAATGCCCATGCTGCGCTGCGGCAGGCTGCCGATTTTCTCGCACCCCCGCGCTTGCTAAGGAAGGCGCCGTCAACGCGCGTAAGGGAGACCGATGAGTTTCGTCCAGGCGGCCTTCGGCCGGTTCAAGCAGACGGTGACGGCCTATGCGGGCGATGCTCCGCTGATGCGGGCCGCGGTGTCGGCCTGCGCCAACGTGATCGTGGCCGACGGCGAGGTCGCCGGGGCGGAGTTCGAGGCGGCGCTGAAGGGCATGCTGGCCGATCCGATTATCGAGAAGGGCTATGACAGCCTGATGCTGGAGGAAGAGCTCTACGACGCGATCGGCCGGGCCCGCACCCGGGCCGGGCGGATGCAGAACCTGCACTTCATCGAGGCCGCCGCCGAGCGCCCGGCCGAGCAGCGCCAGAGCGTCTTCCTGATCGCTGCCGACGTCGCCGATTTCGAGGGCATCAGCCCCTCCGAGCACCGGGCCCTGACCGAGGTGGCGGGGGCGCTCGGGCTCGATCGGGACGCGCTGCTCTCCTGAGCCTCAGCCTTCCCTGAGCGCGCTCGGCGGCTGGTCGTGCAGGCGGCTCCAGGCCCGGCGGAGCTGGCGGGGCGAGGCGAAGCCCGCCCGCTCCGCCACGCGCTCCATGTCGAGGCGGGTCTGGGCGAGGAGGTCGCGGGCCAAGGCCACCCGCAAGCCGTTGATGTAGCTCGGCAGGCTCATCCCGGCATGGCGGTTGAACAGCCGCGAGAGGTGGCGCGGGCTGGTGGCGGCGATGTCGGCGAGCGCCTCCAGGCTCCAGGCCCGGGCCGGATCGGTGCTCACCGCGTCCTGCACCCGGTGGATCGCCGGGTGAAGGTGGTTGCGCCCGTCGAGCCAGGGCGAGAGCTGCGGGTCGTTGCCGGCCCGACGCAGATACACGACGAGGTAGCGCGCCACCGCCGCCGCGCAGGCCGGATCGACGAGGCGCGCCACCAGATGCAGCATCAGGTCGATGCCGGCGGTGATGCCGGCGCTGGTCAGCCGCTCGCGATCCTCGACGAACAGCCGGTCCTCCAGCACCCGCGCCGCGGGGGCGAGCGCCGTGAGTTCGGCGCAGGCCGCGTGATGGGTGGTGCAGGCATGCCCGTCGAGGAGACCGGCCCGGGCCGCCAGCAGGGCGCCGGAGCAGATCGAGACCAGGCGGTGGCCCGGCCTGATCGTCTCCCGCAGCCAGGCGACGATCGCCGCCTCGGCTTCCCGCTCCCGGTCGCCGGGAGGCGAGGGATCGTCCAGGACCCGCTCCGCCGTCCCGGCGAGCACCACGGTCGCCCCGTCCGGCAGCGGCGCGGGCAGGGGACCGAGGCCCGCGAGCGCGAGCCCGGTCGAACTCGTGACTTCCGCGTACGGCCCGACATGGCTGACGCGGAACCGTACCCGGTCCTGGAGCAGGTTGGCCTTGCGCAACACCTCGACGGGCCCGGCCACGTCGAGGAGCAGGGTGCGCGGCGGGCACACCACGATGACAGGAATGTCCGCCGGAGCGCTCATGCGGCGAGGCGCGAGGCCGGCCCGTCCAAGGCCTCCTCGACGGTGGCGATGCGGGCGAAACGCCCGGCCAGCACCAGCTCGGTGCGGGCCCGGATCTCGTCGGCGCTCCACCTCCGCCCGGCGGCATCGGTCATCGCGAAGGTCAGGGTCGCCTCGGCGACGTAATCGACGGCGTAGCCGATGTCCGAGGCGTGGCGGGTCGTGGTCTCGCAGCACTGCTCGGTGCGGATGCCGCTGACGATCAGCCGGCGGATGCCGTTCTGGTTCAGCCAGACCTCGAGCCCGCTGCCCACCAGCGCGCTGTGGCGCCGCTTGTGGAACACCGCGTCGGGGGTCAGCCGCAGGGGTTCCAGGGTGCGGACATGGCCGGAGGCGAGGGAGAACGGCCCCTGCTCCTCGACGTGGAAGACCTGCAGCACCGGGACGTTTCGCGCCACGGCGCCGTCGATCAGTCCTTGCGTCCGGTCGAGGAAGCGGGGGAGGTCCGCCTCGTCCCAATAGGGACGGTGACGGAAGGATTCCTGGACGTCGATGACGATGAGAGCGGTGTCCGGCATTGGCTCGATCCTTAGCGGGTGGGACGGCGCCAGGATAGGCGCCGCCCCCGAGTCCGAAAGGCCGCGTCCGGACCGGAAGCGGACGGAAAAGGACAAAGGTCTAGCCGGGACGGAAGACGCGCAGGCGGTGCCCGTCGGGATCGAGGGCGACGAAGGTGCGGCCGAAATCCATCTCGGTCGGCGCCTGGAGGATCGGCAGGCCGCGGGCCGCCCAGTCGGCATGCGTCGCCGCGAGGGTGGCGTCGTCCGCTACCGTGACGGCGATCTCGGTCCCGCCGCCGGTCGCCGCTGCGGCCGGCTCGACCGTGTGGCGCGCCCACCGGCCGAGCGTCAGGCCGTTCTCGAAGGCGCACAGCACGAAGGTCGGGCCCGCCTCGCCCGGGTCGCGGCCGCGCAG
>JAEWKL010000347.1 GCA_023386115.1 Pseudomonadota bacterium | reverse complement strand
CTCAACGCCTTCGGGGCGGTGACGGGCCAGCCCCTCACCTTCCTGGTCGAGGCCGAGCGCCGGGCGGTGGAGGCCTCCGCGGCGGAGGTCCGGACGCTCGCGGCCCGGATGCGCGGCGTCGCTGTGGCGGCGGCCGGGCTGATCGTGCTGCTCCTCGTGCTCCTGCACCAGAGCCTGACCCGGCCGATCCTGCGGCGGATCGAGGCGATCCGGGCCGGGGCCGCGGCGATCGGCCGGGGCGAGCTCGACACCCGCCTGACTGTCGCGAGCCGCGACGAGCTCGGGCTGCTCGTCGCGAGCTTCAACCGGATGGCGGCGCGGCTGAAGCGGCGGGAAGCCCGGGTCGCCGCCGACCGGGCGGCCTTGGAGGAGATCGTCGCCCGCGCCACCGCCGACCTGCGCAGCGCCAATGCGCGGCTGGAGGAGATCGACCGCTCGCGCCGGCGCTTCTTCGCCGATGTCAGCCACGAGCTGCGCACGCCGCTGACCGTGATCCTCGGCGAATGCGACCTCGCTGCCCGCTCGCCCGATACGCCGGACCATTTCCGGCCGGTGATCGCCACCATCCGCAAGCGGGCGCTGCGGCTGCATCGCCGGGTCGGCGACATGCTGCGGGTCGCCCGCTCGGAATCCGGCCAGATCGAGCTCGAGCGTCGCCCGGTGAGCCTCGCCGCGATGGTGACCGAGGCGGTGGAGAGCTGCGCGCCGGAAGCCGGGCGCCGCCGCATCGCGCTTTCCCTGGAACCGAGCACCGCCGATGTCGAGGTGCCGGCCGATGCCGAGTGGCTGCGCCAGATCGTCGAGGGGCTGATCGACAACGCGCTCCGCCACGCCGCCGGCGCGACCCGGGTGAGCGTCGGCTTCGCTGCGCGCGGCAGCGGCGCCGTCGTCACGGTGACCGATGACGGCCCGGGCTTCCCCGAAGAGGCCGACGCCCTGTTCGAGCGCTTCCGCCGCGGGGACGGGCCCGGTCCGGCACCGGCCGGCTTCGGCATCGGGCTCGCTCTGGCGCGCTGGGTGGTTGAGCGCCATGATGGGGTGATCCGCCTGGAATCGGGGCGTCCGGACAGGCGGGACTTCGGCGCCAGGGTCACCCTGGAGCTGCCCGGCGAGGAAACGAGGGAGGATGCGGCATGACCGGGCGACCGGAACGGCGCGCATGACGAGCGTGCTCATCGTCGAGGATGACGGCGACATCCGTGCCATGCTGGCACGGGGCCTCTCCGCCGAGGGCTTCGCCGTCGATCTCGCGGGCGGGGTCGACGAGGCCCTGGCCGCGGCGCGCGAGCGGGTGCCCGAGGCGGTGCTCCTCGACAACATGCTGCCCGACGGATCGGGCCACGACGTCTGCCGCTCGCTCCGCGAGGGCGGCTATCCGGGGGCGATCCTGTTCCTGAGCGCCAAGGACGAGGTCGGCGACCGGGTCGACGGCCTGGCGGTCGGGGCCGACGACTACATCGTCAAGCCGTTCGTGTTCGACGAGTTGCTCGCGCGCCTGCGCACCCACCTGCAGCGGCGGCGCGTGACGGGCGAGTCCCGCACCCTGGTCAGCGCCGGGCGCCTCTCCCTCGACCTCGCCACGCGGCAGGTCCGCTTCGGCGAGGTCACGGCCCGCCTGACCCAGCGCGAGGCCGAGCTGCTGGCGATCCTGATGGAGCAGGCGAGCCGCCCGGTCACCCGGGGCGACATCTTCGACCGGCTCTGGGCGAGCCAGGGCGGCCTCTCCCTCAACGTGGTCGACGTCTATGTCGGCTACCTGCGCACCAAGCTCGCCGACATCGTCCGGGCCGGCGGCCCGAGCCTCGTCACCGTGCGCGGCCGCGGCTTCATGCTCGACCTGCACGAGTCCGGGTTCCGCCAGTGACAAAATTATTTTGGGCACAATTGATACAGGCTAAATCCTTGACCGTCATGCACAATAAGACCGGCCTGAGAAGGCTGCGCCCCGTCCGGTCCGGGGATTCGGCAAAATAGCGCTTGCGCTCCGGGCACGGATTGCCGATATATCCCGAGGTGACGGAAAACACTGTCATCTCAAAGTCTTAGGAACCTCTTAGAGGTTTCCGGTCCTCAGGAGAAACGCCATGAAGTGGTCGATGCCCGTCGTCGCCGAGGTCTGTGTCGGCATGGAAGTCACCAGCTACGAGTCGGCCGAGATCGATCCCTTCAACTAAGGGCTCGCACGGTTTGCGCCTCCGGCGGTCTCCCGCCGGATGGCGCTCGACACGGACATTCATCAAAGAGCCCGGCCGTTCGAGCCGGACCGCCCGCCGAGGTCGAAGGAGGAACGCCATGAAGACCACCAAGACCTGGAAGATCACCAAGACCTGGTCGCTGCCCGTCGTCGCCGAGACCTGCGTCGGCATGGAAGTCACCTCCTACGAATCCGCCGAGATCGACCCCTTCAACTAAGACGAGATCGGCCACGGATCATGCACGCCATCGTTCTGGGATCCGGAGCGGGCGGAGGCGTGCCGCAGTGGAACTGCCGCTGCCCGATCTGCGCCATGGCCCGGGCGGGCGACCGCCGCGTTCTGCCGCGCACCCAGTCGAGCCTGGCCGTCTCCGCCGACGGTAAGAACTGGCTCCTGGTGAACGCCTCGCCGGACCTCCGCCAGCAAGTGTTCGACACGCCGGCCCTGCATCCGCGCGAAGCTTTACGCCACTCGCCGATCCGGGCGGTGCTGCTCACCAATGGCGACGTCGACCACGTCGCCGGCCTGCTGACCTTGCGCGAGGGCCAGCCCTTCCGCCTCCACGCCACGCGCGGCATCCTCGACTCGATCGGCGACAACCGCGTCTTCGACGTGATGGCGCAGGACGTGGTGGAGCGGGTCGAGATCGCGCTGAACGAGCCCTTCTCGCCGGTGCCGGGGCTCTCCGTGACCCTGTTCCCGGTCCCCGGCAAGGTTCCGCTCTGGCTCGAGGACGGCACGCCGGAGATCGGCGCCGAGACCGAGAGCACCGTGGGGGCGATGATCGCGGCCGGGGAGAAGCGCCTCGCCTACGTGCCGGGCTGTGCCCGCGTCACCGAGGGCTTGAAGGAGCGACTGGCCGGGGTCGATGCGCTCCTGTTCGACGGCACCGTGCTCGCTGACGACGACATGATCCGGGCCGGCGTCGGCACCAAGACCGGCTGGCGCATGGGCCACGTGCCGATGACCGGCGAAGGCGGCTCGGTGGCGGCCCTGGCCGAGGTGCCGATCGGCCGGCGGGTCTTCGTCCACATCAACAACACCAATCCGGTGCTGGTCGAGGGCTCGGAGGAGCGCCGCGGCGTCGAGGCGGCCGGGTGGGTCGTGGCGCATGACGGGCTGGCGCTGCGGCTGTGACAGGCGCCCGCCCGTTCTCGCCGCAGTATCGGCTCATCGGCCCGGCCCCGTCGAGAGCCTGCCTCCCCAGGCACTTTGGTCGCCCTTGACCGCGCCTTGCGGCAGATCAATCTGCCGCCCAAGGGATCGCTGATAACGAAGAAACCGGATACGCCAGGACGCCCGACGCTATGACCGCCTCCCTCGCCCTGTCCCTGAGCCCGACCGAGCCCACGGACCGCCTGCTCTCCCCGGCCGAGCTCGAAGCGGCGCTTCGCGATATCGGGGCGCGGCGCTACCACAACCTGCATCCGTTCCACCGCCTGCTGCACGACGGCAAGCTCGACAAGGATCAGGTGCGGGCCTGGGCGCTCAACCGCTACTATTACCAGGCGATGATCCCGGTGAAGGACGCCACCCTGCTGGCCCGGCTGCCGGACGCGAACCTTCGCCGGGTCTGGCGCCAGCGCATCGTCGACCATGACGGCGACCACGAGGGCGACGGCGGCATCGAGCGCTGGCTGAAGCTCGCCGAGGGCGTCGGCTTCGACCGCGACTACGTGCTCTCCACCAAGGGCATCCTCGCCGCCACCCGCTTCTCGGTCGAGGCCTACGTGCATTTCGTGGCCGAGCGCTCGCTGCTCGAGGCCATCGCCTCCTCGCTCACCGAGATGTTCTCGCCGACCATCATCTCGGAGCGCGTCGCCGGGATGCTGAAGAACTACGACTTCATCACTCGCGAGACCCTGGCCTATTTCGACAAGCGCCTGACCCAGGCGCCGCGGGACGCCGATTTCGCCCTCGACTACGTGAAGCGCCACGCCGTCACGCCGGAGCAGCAGGCCCAGGCCCTCGACGCCCTGCGCTTCAAGTGCAGCGTGCTGTGGACCCAGCTCGACGCGCTCTACTTCGCCTACGTGGCGCCGGGGATGATCCCGCCGGATGCCTGGCGCCCGGGCGAGGGCCTGCGGGCGGACGCGTCCGCCCCGGGAGCGGGCGCATGAGCCTGACCCCCGACAGCGTGCCGCGCCTGCCCCGCGGGGTGCGGCTGCGCCACGACACGGTGCGCAATGCCCACGTGCTGCTGGCGCCCGAGCGCACCTTCGACCTCGACCAGAACGCCGTGGCGGTCCTGGGCCTGGTCGACGGAACGCGCAGCATCCGGGCCATCGCCGAGGTGCTGGCGCAGCAATACGAGACCGACCGCGCCATCATCGAGCCCGATGTCATCACCATGCTGGACGGCCTGCTGCTCAAGCGCGTGCTCGAGACCGTGCCGGCGGCGTGACGTCCCCGGGAGACAAGCCCATGAACGCCGTCACGCCCACTCTGCCGGCCCCGATCGGGCTCCTCGCGGAGCTGACCCATCGCTGCCCCTTGCGCTGCCCCTATTGCTCGAACCCCCTCGAGCTCGACCGACGCTCGGCCGAGCTCGATACGGCGACCTGGCAGCGGGTGCTCGCCGAGGCGGCGGCGCTCGGCGTTCTCCACGTCCACCTCTCGGGCGGCGAGCCGACGGCACGGCAGGACATCGTCGAGATCACCCGCACCTGCGCCGGGCTCGGCCTCTACTCGAACCTCATCACCTCCGGGGTGGCGGGCGCGCTCGACAAGCTCGACGCCCTCTCCGATGCCGGCCTCGACCACGTGCAGCTCTCGGTCCAGGCGGTCGAGGCGGCCAATGCCGAGCGCATCGGCGGCCTGAAGAACGCGCAGCCGCAAAAATTCGCCTTCGCCGAGCGGGTGACGGCGCTCGGCCTGCCGCTGACGCTGAACGCCGTGATCCACCGCGGCAACATCGCCGAGGTGCCGGCGCTGATCGATCTCGCCATCCGCCTCGGCGCCAAGCGCCTGGAGGTGGCCCACACCCAGTATTACGGCTGGGCCTACGTCAACCGCGCCGCCCTGATGCCGGCGAAGGCCGATGTCGACCGCTCGATCCGCACCGTCGAGGAGGCGCGCGAGCGGCTGAAGGGCCAGCTCGTCATCGACCTCGTGGTGCCGGATTACTACGCCAAGTACCCGAAGGCCTGCGCCGGCGGCTGGGGCCGGCGGCTGATGAACGTCACGCCGACCGGCAAGGTGCTGCCCTGCCACGCCGCCGAGACGATCCCGGGCCTCGCGTTCTGGCACGTCCAGGACCATGCGCTGGCGGAGATCTGGGCCGAGTCGCCGGCCTTCCGGGCCTATCGCGGCACCGAGTGGATGCAGGAGCCCTGCCGCTCCTGCGACCGGCGCGAGAAGGATTGGGGCGGCTGCCGCTGCCAGGCCCTGGCGCTCGCCGGCGACGCCGCCGCCACCGATCCGGCCTGCTCGCTCTCGCCCCTCCACGGCAAGGTGCAGGCGCTGGCGATCGCCGAATCGGCGCTGGAGACTGCGCCCGACTACCAGTATCGCACCATCGGCGGCGCACCCCGCGCCGCCATCCCCGAGGGAGCGCCCGTGTGAGACGCCTCGTCCTGGTTGCCGTCCTCTCCGCCCTCCTCGGTGGCCCGGCCCTGTCGCAGGGGACGTCACAGCCAACGACGCCCGAGCCGGACGCGCCGCCGACCGCCACCGCGCTCCTGTTCGAGACCAACCAGCTCGCCAACGCCCCGGCGGGCCGGACCCTGAGCTACCGCTACACCCGCTTCAGCGGCATCGACGGCGCGCCCTTCGGGCCTCCGGTCGAGGACCGCATCCGCGAGGAGGTGGCGTCGGGCGCGGCGCGTGAGACCCGCAACCTCAAGGTCGAGATGTTCTCCGGCGAGCGCCGGATGCCGACCGCGACCTACGAGGACGTGCCGGGCAACCCGGTGCTGGTGCGCTTCCTCGAGCACCATCTCGACGACCTCGCCCGTGTGCTCAAGGGCAACCCGCGCTACATCAAGAACGCCATCCGGCGCTCATTGCGCGAGAGCGCGAGCGTGACCCCGACCGAGGTCGAGGTGGAGGGCGGAAAGAAGCCGGGCTGGCGGGTGGTGGCGCGGCCCTTCGTCGACGATCCGGTGCGTGAGCGCCTGCGCGGCTTCGACAGCCTGACCTACACCTTCGTGGTCTCCGGTGCCGTGCCCGGCCAGATCGTCTCGATCGACGCCCGGGCGACGAGCCCGGAGGGCGGGATTCTGCTGCAGGAAACGCTGACCTATGAACCGAATGCTGGTTAGGGCGCTGATCGCGGGCGGCGCGATGGTGGCGACCGGGTTTGGGCCCGCGCGCGCCGACGACAACGATTATCCGACCGAGGCACGGGCCGATTACGTGTTCGGCTGCATGGCGGCCAACGGCCAGACCCGCGAGGCGCTGACGAAATGCGCCTGCTCGATCGACGCCATCGCGGCGATCCTGCCTTACGACAAGTACGTCCAGGCCTCGACCATCCTCGGCATGCGCCAGGGCATCGGCCAGCGCGCCAACGAGTTCCGCGCGACCAAGATGTTCGACGACAAGGTGGCGGAGCTGCGCCGGGCCCAGGCCGAGGCGGAGATCCGCTGCTACCGGCCGACGGCGAACTGACGGGACCGGCATCCGGCCCTTGCCGCGATGACCGATGGTGCGAGGACGGGAGCGACTGCGCGCTCCCTGCCCATCCCACGGTGTCACGCCGCGGATCCTGCGCATCACCGCCGGCGCGACTACCCCGGGACGCGCTGATGCGGTCGGCAATCGGGGATACGCGCGGCCGGCGAACCGAACCCCCACGCGATGACGTGCCCCTACGGGGTCGGGCCGATGCCCGCCAGGGCGCGGATGCGGGGCACGGCGAAATCCGTGAAGGCGCGGACCGCCGGCCGCATGTGACGCATCGAGGGATAGACCAGGAAGGCCTCCGTCGAGCGGAGCGTGTAGGCCGGAAGCACGCGCACCAGGCGCCCCGCCGCCAGATCATCGGCGACCAGGAGGAGTTGCGCCGGCCCGACGCCGCGTCCCTCCCGCAGGGCGCGGACCAGCACCTCGGCGTTGTTCGTCCGCAAGACGGGACGAACCGGAACGTCGACCGTCCCGCCGTCGCCCTGGAGCGCCAGCAGGGCGCGCGGAACGGTCGCCGAGGCGATCATGACGACCTCGCACGCGGACAAATGCTCGGGCCCGTCCACCCCGCCCGCCCGCGCCAGATAGGCGGGCGCGGCGACCAGGATGCGGCGCGACCAACCGAGCCGGCGGATGACGAGATCCTGCCCCTCCGGCCGGCCGTAGCGCAGCGCCAGATCGTAATCCTCGTGGACGAGATCCACCACCCGCTCTTCCAGCACGAGGTCGACCGAAACCCGCGGATGCTGCGCCTGGAAGTCGGCGACGATCGGATGCAGGTGCCTGACGCCGATGCAGGATGGCGCGTGCAGGCGCAGCCGTCCCTCGATCTGCGCCCCCTCGGTGCGCACGTCCTCCAGCGCGGCGTCGATCGCCGCGAGCGCCGGCTGGCTCGCCGCGTAGAGCCGCTGGCCCTGGGGCGTCGGGCGCACGAGGCGCGCGGAGCGCTCCAGGAGTCATGCGCCGACATGGGCCTCGAGGTTGCGCAGGTGCTTGCTGATCGCGGGCTGGGACACGGCGAGATCGCGGGCGGCCGCGGTCATGGAGCCGCGATCGACGGTGCGCTGAAAGGCACGCAGGGCGAGGGCGAGATCCATCGATGCCATCCGGTTATGGGTTCGATCACCTCATGACCGATCGACAGGGCGGAAGCATGACCGTTTCATGGAAGCCCCTGACCGATCGAATCCCCGACCATGACCCTGACCCGCCGCTTCCTGCTCTCCGGCACGCCCCTGTTCCTCGCCGGCTGCATCACGCATCCGGCGCCGCCCCCGGTGGCTGATCGCCGCCCGCCGGCCGATCCCGGCACCCTCGCGACCTATGCGGCGCTCGACACCGAGCCGTTTCCCGTACCGGCCGTCGATCTGACCGAGATCGACCCGCGCTTTCTGCGCCGGGAGGTCGCCTACGCGACGCCGGAGCCGCCCGGAACCATCGTGGTCGATCCCGCTTCCCGCTTCGCCTACCTCGTGCGCGAGGGCGGGCGCGCCATCCGCTACGGGGTGGGCGTCGGCAAGGACGAGGCGTTCAACTTCCGCGGCGATGCGATCATCGCGCGCAAGGCCGAATGGCCGCGCTGGAGGCCGACCCCCGCGATGATCCGCCGTGAGCCGGAGCGCTACGGCCCCGTCGCCGCCGGCCTGCCGGGCGGGCCGGGCAACCCGCTCGGACCACGGGCCCTCTACCTCTACCGGAACGGACAGGACACGCTGTACCGGCTCCACGGCACGACGGAGCCGGGAACGATCGGCACGATGGTGTCGTCGGGCTGCGTACGGTTGCTGAACCAGGACATCATCGATCTCTACCGCCGCGTCCCGACGGGCTCGCGCGCCGTCGTCCTGCCCGCTTCGCCGTCGTCCTGAGGCCGGGCAGGCCCGGATTCCGGCCCGAGCGGTTGCGGCTCCACCCGCGGGCCGGCACTCTGGGCGCCTCTCGATCGGCGGGGATGCGCGATGAAGCGGCTCATCGGATGGGTGCTGGCGGCGGGGTGTCTCATCCGCCCGGCAAGCGCGGACGACCTCTCGCTCTGGTCGGTCTACGACAAGACGTTGCGGTCGGCGAAGTACATCGACCTCACCCACGCCTTCGCGCCGGTGCAGCCGGTCTGGCCGGGCTTTGCCGGCGCCACGTTCAAGCCGGCCCGGGCCGGCCGGACCCTGGAGGGCTTCGCGAAGGAGGGCGACGTCTTCACCTACGAGACCCACGGCTTCGTCGCCACCGCCTACGACCTGCCGACCGACCAGTACGGCACCCAGCTCGACCCGCCGGCCCATTGGAATCCCCGCGGCGCGACGATCAGCGATCTCCCGGCGACCTACACCCTGCGCCCGCTCGCGGTGATCGACATCTCGCAAAGGACCGCTCGCGACGAAGGCTATCACCTTCAGGTCGCCGACGTGACGGCCTGGGAGGAGAGGCACGGCCGCATTCCGGCCGGCGCCGTGGTGATGGTGCGCTCCGACTGGTCGAAGCGCTGGGCCGAGGCCGAGCGCTTCCGGCAGAAGCCGTTCCCGGGGGTGAGCCTCGCGGCGCTCCAGTTCCTGCACCTCGAGCGCAAGATCCTGTTCCACGGCCACGAGCCCCTCGACACCGACACGACGCCGAATCTGGAGGGCGAGGCCTGGCTGATGCACAACCACTTCGCGCAAGCCGAGGGCGTGACCAACCTCGACCAAGTGCCGGAGGCCGGCGCCCTGATCGCGATCGGCTTCGCCAAGCCGCTCGGCGGCACCGGCGGCTATGCCTGCTACGTCGCCATCGCGCCGGCGGGCTGGCCGCACGGCGTCAGCGTCGACGCGGTGCCGGGCGCCCCGCTGCCGCTGCAGCCCGCGCCTCTTCGGCGCGATGCCGACGGGGTGATGCGGCCGACGGGGCCGTGAGGATGAGGAGGCGAGGATGACGATGCAGGGCCGCCTCTCCCCGGCGGCGTTCCGGTCCTTCCAGGCCGCCAGGCCCGACGAGGAGCGCTGGGAGCTGATCGATGGAACCCCCGTCATGATGACGCCGCCGCTGATCGATCACGACCGGATCGCCAGCACTCTTGAGAGCCTGCTCAACGACTCGCTGGAGCGGCACGATCCCGATCGCGAGGCCGTGCAGCGCCCAGGCCGCGAGCTCGGGCGTGATCCCGCCGCGCTGGCGGGCATGGGCTTTTCCGGCGCTGATCGCCCGGAGCCGGACGTGGCGGTGATCGACGATGATCCGGTGGCCGGCCGCCGCTTCGTCGATCGCGCCCATCTCCTGGCCGACGTGGTGTCGGGCACCGACGACGAGCCGGTGCTGCCGGGCGGAATACCGTGGATCGACGCCACGACGAGGCTCTACCGGGCGCACGAGGCCTGCCGGGCGGTGCCGGTCATCGAGCAGCGCCGGATCGCGGTCACGGTCTGGCAGCGCAGACCGGAGGGATGGGACGAGCGGCGGCTCACCGACCCGGATGCCGCGCCGGATTTATCGGAATTCGGCCTGCTCTGCCCGGTCGGGGCGATCGATGCCGGGACGCATCTGCGGCCGCGGAGGAGATCATGAGAGAAAATATTTGATTGGCCTCTCTCGCTTTCTACACTCTCCGTGTCATTACGGGGCCGCTGCGCGG
>JAEWKL010000341.1 GCA_023386115.1 Pseudomonadota bacterium | reverse complement strand
TCCCGGCGGCGCTCGCCGGATCGGGCGCGCCGGGCTCCGCCGCGACCGTGAGCCCGCCCGGCAGGCGCATCACCGGCAGGGCCTGGGCGAAGGCGTCCGCCGCATTCTCGGGGGTCGCGTCGGCGAGCGGCACCGCGAGGCCGAGCCGGCCGGCGATTCGTTTCAGGAATTCCGGGTCGCCGATGACGAAGAACGGCGCCAGGCCGTGCTCCTCCCGGGCGAGCCAAGCCCGCAGGGTGATCTCCGGGCCGATCCCGGCCGGATCGCCCTGTGTCAGCGCGAGGGCTGTGGTCATCGCGGATTCCGTTGCGTGGTGGCGCATCCCCGCGCCATCGCATCCCGGCTCCCGCCGGGCAAGCGCGGCGCGCTCCCCGAAGCGAACCTTCCGTGGCGGCGGCGATGGGAGTCGGGCACCCTTCGGCGGTCCAGTTCTCGGATCATCCCGCCCCATGGCAAGCGTCGCCTTCGACACGCTGAAGTTCGCCCGGACCTCGCGCGACAAAGCGCAACTCTCGCCGGAGCAGGCGGAAGGGTTCGCCGTCGCCGTCTCGGAAGCCGTTCAGGGTGATCTCGCTACGAAGACGGACCTGCAAACTTTGGATACCGGGTTGCGCCATGAGATGCAGACGCTCCGGACCGAGTTGAAGAACGACATGCAAGCTCTTCGGACCGAGGTGAAGAACGATATGCAAGCACTCCGGACCGAACTCAAATCCGAGCTGCGCGAGTCCGAGTCGCGCCTGGAAACCAGGCTGGAGCGCCAACGGTCCGAGATCGTCAAGTGGATGTTCGGAACGATCGGGTTCCAGACGCTGATCATCCTCGGCGCGGTCATCGCCCTCGTGCGCGTCGTCCGACCTTGAGCCGGAGAGCGCCCTGGTAGCGGCGCGCGCCCCGGCGAACGGGGCGCGTCGGGCCCGTCACCGGGCCGTGGCGATGCCGTCCGCCGTGGTGGTGGTGCTGAGGTTCTGGCGGAAATTCGCCTCGCCGAGGGTGCGCAGCTCGATCCGCAGCAGGAAGGTGCGGTTGCGCTCGCGCAGGCCCGACGCCGTCTCGATCGGCGAGGACAGGTAGTTCAGCGAGATCGTGGTGCACTCGTCGCGGTAGCCGAAGCCGAGGCCCGACGAGGAGACGTAGAACTTGTCCGCCTTGTCGTAGGTCGGCGCCGTGCCGGTCGGGTTCAGGAAATAGGCCTGGGCCGCCGAGGCGTAGAACTCGCGCACCTGCAGGTAGTGCGAGAGGTCGAACAGCACCGAGCCGGTCACGAACCAGTTCGGCGTGATGTTGTAGAGGGCCGAGGCCTGCAGCCCCTCGCGGCGGCGGTCGTAGCCGAGCTCGGGCTGCGCCTCGTAGCGGGCATAGATCAGCGAGGTCTCGAGGGGCAGGAACGGCGCGAACTTCGCCGTGATGCCGCTCTCGAAGCGCTTGAGCGCGAAGGTGGCGTTGTCGAACCGGGCCCGGGTGATGAAGCTGATGTTCTGGTTCGGCGAGACCTGGAAGCGCGAGACGAAGTCCGAGCGGGTGGTCTCGAGGCCGGAATCGCGGCCCACATTGGCGATGTCGCCGCGGCGGAACGAGTTGACGCCGCCGAGCGCGATCGACTCGCCGAACATCGCGTTCATGTAGAAGCCGTTGCGGCCGGTGATCGAATATTCGGCACCGAGATTGGCGCGCACACCGCCCTCGACCCGGTCGTAGCCGGAGAACTTGTCCCACTCGAACAGCGAGGTGTCGTCGAAGACGAGGCTCTGGGCATCCTCGTTCGGCAGGCGGCCGATATGGGTCTCGCTCGGCCGCGCGATCACCTGGACGATCGGCGAGACCGTGTGGACCCCGAGCGGGCCCATATCGGCGACGAACGGGTAACGGTATTCGAGGCCGACCGCCGGCATGACCCGGCCGGAAAAGTTCGAGTCCGGCGAGAAGAGGTTCGTGACCTCCGGGTTCTGGTACCCGGTCGTGTTCGGGTTCACGAAGAACGCGTCGCCGCGCAGGTAGGCGAAGGGCTGCCAGCGCTGGCCGAACTCGTCCGTGAAGGTGCGCCGCCACGACACCTGGGCGGTCGCCCTCGTGGTGTCGCCGGCGAGCCCGCTCACCAGGCACTGCCCGCGCTCGAACACCGAGCAGGTGCTGTAGAGCGGGAACGAGATCCCGTTGACGCTCGGGCTGAGCAGGTAGGTCCCGGTGCGCGGGATCTGGGTGTACTGCGTCGCCTCACGGGTCAGGTGGGTGAAGTTGGCCTGGAACCGCACCTCGCCGCCGATCGGGTCCGGCCCGTCGCGGCGCTTGTCGTAGTCGATCACCGGGGTGACGATCGGCTGCTGCTTCTGCCAGTCGTAGGTCGACAGGCCCTTGAAGTAGTAGCCCCGCGCCTCGAACCACGAGCGGTCGCCCTGGCCGATCAGGTAGGCGGTCGAGACCGCCTCGCGGAAATAGTCCGTGCTGATCGTCTGGTTGCGGATGCGGTAATTGTCGAGGAACCACTTGTCGGTGACGCCGACGATGTCCCAGCCGGCACGCCAGTTCTGGCTGAGATAGAACTGGCCGGCCGACTCGATCGAGCCGCGGAAGTCGCGGTCGCCCGAGCCGAGGGGACCCGGCAGGAAGGCGCTCGGCGTCGACTGGAAGATGCCGCTGAGCCGGACGTTGTAGAAGCCGTTGGCCAGCCGCTGGCGCCACTCGGCCTGGCCGAGGACGCCCTGCTTCGACAGGAAGGTCGGCTCGATCGTGAGGTCGTAATCGGGCGCGATGTTCCAGAAGAACGGCGTGCCGATGCCGTAGCCGAGCACGTTCGAGGACACGAAGTGCGGCGCCAGGAAGCCGGTATCGCGCCGCACCGTCGGGTCGGGCGAGTAGAAATAGGGCAGGTAGGCGATCGGGATCCCGGCCACTTCGAGGTAGGAATCCTCGTAGTAGATCCGGCGCTCCTCGTTGTTGTGGATGATCCGCGCCGCCTTGACCTGCCACAGGGGCGGCCGTTCGGGATGATCCTTGCACGGCTCGCAGGCGGTGTAGGTGCCGTACTCGAAGGTCGTGGTCTCGCCCTCGATGCGCTCCGCCCGCGGGGCGGAGAACCGCACCCGGGCCGGGCGGCCGCGCTGCTCGATGGTCTGCTGGATGCGCAGCGAGTCGATGAAGCCGGACTTGAAGTCGTCGGTCAGCTCCATCCGGTCGCCGGTCACCACCGCGCCGGTCTCGTCGGTGAGGCGGACATTGCCCTCCGCGAAGACCCGGCCGGTGTTGCGGTCGTAGCGCACACGGTCCGCCAGCAGGGTGCGCGGGCCGTAATGCAGTTCGGCATTGCCGACCGCCGAGACCGTGTTGCGGTCGTTGTCGTAGACGAGCTCCTTGGCCTCGACGAGCAGGCGCTCGTCGCCGCTGCCGGGCTTGCCCTGGTTGTTGCCTTGATTTTTGGCCTGGTTCTTGGCCGAGCGCGCCGCCAGCTGGTCGTTGAGCGTGCCCTGGGCGCGCGCCGGCGCGCCCGCGCCCGCCGTCACGGCGGCGGCCAGCAGAACCGTCAGGGATCCCGTGACCACGGCGCCCGCAGCCTTACGCACGACTCGACCCATCCCCGCACCCGCTATGCCCGCGCCGCGTCTCCGGAGGTTGGGCATCAGCCGTCCTCCAGGTGCAGAAGCGCGAGCGTTCCGAGAAGACTCCCTACCACGGCCGGGAACCACGCCGCCACCGGCGCCGCGACCAATCCAGAGGCGCCGAGGCCCTCCATCACCTGGCGCGCCACGTAGAGCACGAAGCCCGCCGCGACGCCGCCGAGCACCATCTTGCCGATGCCACCAAAGCGGAAGAACCTTAATGAAACCGATGCCGCCACCAGCACCATCGCCAGGAACAGCACCGGACGGGCCATCAGCACGTCGTACTGCAGGCGGTAACGCGTGGCGTCGAGTCCCGCCCGCTCGGTCCGGGCGATCGTCTGGCGCAGTTGCCAGAAAGGCACGGATTCCGGTGGGGTGAAGCGCTGGCGCACCTGCGAGGGGTCGAGCGTCGAGGCGATCAGGTAGGTGTCGTAGCTCTGCGGCTCCTGATCCATCCCCTGCACCCGCACGTCCTGCAATTCCCAGTAGCCGTCATGCAGGGTGGCCCGGGCCGCCTGCATCTCCTGGGTGAAGGCGCCCGCCTCGTCGAAGGTGAATACCGCCACGCCGGCGAGCGTCGTGGTGCCCTCGATCGCGGTCTCGGCCCGGATGATCGCCTGCCCGTCGAGGCTGCGCTGGCGGATCCACAGGTCCTTGCCGGAGGCGGCCTTCGCGGATTTGGCGAAGATCTTGGCCTCGATCTCGGTCGAGCGCTGCTTCAGCTCGGCCGAGACCGGGTTGTAGACCCCGACCGTGAAGGCGCCGATGCCGAGCGCCACGAGCGCGCCGGGCTGCAGGAACTGCCAGGCCGAGATGCCGGCGGCCCGCGCCACCACCAGTTCGAGCTTGCGGCTGAGCTGGAGCAGCGCCGCCATGGCGCCGAACAGGATCGCGAAGGGCAGCACCTGCTCGGCCACCGCCGGGGTGCGGAACAGCGCGAGCCGCGCCATAACGGCGGCCGAGGCGCCCTCGGCATCGCCGGCGCGCCGCATCAGCTCGACGAAGTCGAGGGTGTAGACGAGGGCGAAGACCGTGAGGAAGACCCCCAGGATCATGCGCAGGAAGCGCGCCGCCAGGTAGCGGCCGAGGGTGACGCCGATCAGCATCCGCTCAGCCCGCCCGCGCCCGCAGGACCGGGACCGCTCCCGAGAACCGGCGCAGCCGCGCGGCGAGCCCCGCGTTGAAGGCCCGCACCCGGTTGCCCTGATGCGCGACGAGGAGGGAGAGCGCGATCGCGACGAGCGGCACGGCGTAGACCGCGATCACGGCGCCCTGGCTGCGCACCGCCGCGCTCGCCGCGGCGAAGCCCGCGATGCGCAACCCCACCACGGCGGCGATGGCGCCCGCGACCGCGAGCCCCCGTCCCTGGCGGGTGGTGCGGGGATCGCCGAGCGCCGCGAAGGCGATCAGCCCGAGCGCCAGCGGGTAGAGCCAGGAGGACAGCCGGTCGTGCAATTCGGCCCGGAAGCGGCCTTTGGTCAGCTTGTAGTAGGTCTCGTCCGGGTTCGGGAACAGCAACTGCACGGTCGAGCGCTCGCGCGGCTTGTAGATCGTGTCGGCATCGGGCGGCGTGAACGCCGCGAGATCGACGGCGTAGCGCTGGAAGGTGATGATCGAGGAGTCGCGGCTGCCGGGCTGCTGGCGGTGGATGCTGCCCTTCTCGAGCACGAGGTAGGTCTGGCCGTCGAGGTCGACCGCCTGGCCGCGCTCGGCGAGGTAGACCACCGTGCGCCCGGCCTCGCGCCGGTCCTGCATGAAGATGCCGAGCAGCGCCCCGTTCGGCGCCCGCTCGCGGAAGTGGAAGGTGATGCCGCTGTCGAGCGTGGTGAACTGCCCCTCCTTGACCACGTTGGCGATGAAGTCGCCGCGCACGCGGGTGAGCACGTCGCGCAGCTCCTGGAAGCTCGACGGCATCACCTGGATGGTCAGGAAGCCGATCGCCGCGCTGACCAGGAGGGCGAGCGTGAGGAACGGCCGCATCAGGTGGCGCGGCGACATGCCCGCCGCGCTCATCACGATCAGCTCGGAATCGCCGTTGAGCTTGTTCAGCGCGTAGACCACCGCGATGAACAGGGCGACCGGTGCGATCACGGTGATCAGCGTCGGCAGCGACAGGCCGGTGATCAGGAAGAAGATCAGCAGGGTCTGGCCCTTGGCGGTGATCAGGTCCAGCTCGCGCAGGGCCTGCGTCACCCAGATCACGCCGGTGAGGCCGATCAGGCACGACAGGAAGGCCCCGAGGGCGATGCGGAAGATGTATCGCTCGATCTGTCTCATCGGCCGGCTGCGGTCGGGCCCCCTCCCGCGTCGATGCTGGTTAGGCGCCCCCCGCCGGCCGCACAAGCACCGGGTGCTCTCAAGCACGGCAAGTGCGGCCTTTTGCGGGCGGGCGCGCTGAGGCGGCCACACCTGCCCCGCGTTGCGCTCGACGGCGTCCCGCCGCTACACAGGACCGACGCGGCGCCCATCGTGAGACGCGCGATCCAAGGAACGGGACGAAAGCAACGCCATGGCGGACGGCATCAGCATCGAGATCGAATCCCTTGCCGCGTCCGGCGCGCTGCCTAAGCCCGGCGGCGACCTCGTGCTGTTCGTCGGCGAGGACCTCGCCCTGTCGCCGCGGGCGGCCGAGATCGCCGGGCCCGGCGCGGCCGAGCTGGTAGCGCGCGGGGCGAGCGTCGAGCGGTTCAAGGGCAAGGCCCAGAGCGCCCTGGTGCTGACCGCGCCCTCCGGCCTCGCGGTCGAGCGGCTGGTGGTGATCGGCACCGGCGCGGAGGAGGCGGGTTCTCGCGATTGGGCGACACTCGGGGGCTACACCGCCGGCAAGCTCGGCAGCCGCTCGGCCACGGTCGTGCTCGAATGGCCCGGAACGGCACCGAGCTCGGACGAGGTCGCGGCCTTCTCGCTCGGCGCTCGCTTACGCGCCTACAAGTTCGACCGCTACAAGAGCAAGAAAACGCCGGAGGGCGAGGAGACGAATGGGGGCGGGCGCCTGACCCTGCTGGTGCCCGAGAATGCCGGGCTGAAGAAGGCGCTTCGCGGCGCGGAGGGGCTCGCCGAGGGCGTGATCCTCGCCCGCGAGCTCGTCAACGAGCCGCCGAACGTCCTCGACCCGGAGGAATTCGCCCGCCGCGCGTCGGCGCTGGAGAAGCTCGGCGTCGAGATCGAGGTCCTCGACGAGAAGGACATGAAGAAGCTCGGCATGCGGGCGCTCCTCGCCGTCGCGCAGGGCTCGGCCAAGGAGGCCCGGGTCGTCATCATGCGCTGGAACGGCGGCGAGGACGCCTCCGAGGCGCCGGTGGCCTTCATCGGCAAGGGCGTGACCTTCGATTCCGGCGGCATCTCCATCAAGGGGAGCGGCGGCATGGAGGACATGAAGGGCGACATGGCGGGCGCCGCCTGCGTGGTCGGCCTGATGCATGCGCTCGCGAGCCGCAAGGCCAAGGTGAACGCGCTCGGCGCCATCGGCCTCGTCGAGAACATGCCCGACGGCAAGGCCCAGCGCCCCGGCGACATCGTGACCTCGCTATCCGGCCAGACGATCGAGATCATCAACACCGACGCGGAAGGCCGCCTGGTGCTCGCCGACGTGCTCTGGCACGTGCAGCAGACCTACAAGCCCCGCTTCATGATCGACCTCGCGACCCTGACGGGCGCGATCCTGGTCGCCTTGGGCCAGGAATTCGCCGGTATGTTCTCGAACAACGATGAACTCGCCCAGCGCCTCTCGGCCGCCGGCGAGGCTACCGGCGAGAAGGTCTGGCGGATGCCGCTGGCGCCCGGCTTCGACAAGCTGATCGAATCGAAATTCGCCGACATGAAGAACACCGGCGGCCGCCACGGCGGCTCCGCCACCGCGGCGCAGTTCCTCAAGCGCTACGTCAACGACGTGCCGTGGATTCACCTCGACATCGCGGGCGTCGGGATGGGCTCGCCGGCGACCGAGGTCAACCGCTCCTGGGGCTCGGGCTGGGGCGTGCGCCTCCTCGACCGGCTCGTGCGCGACCATTACGAGGCGTGAGCACGCTCGCCGGCGCCCTTCCGGACGCCGCCCCGGCGGGCGCCTCCCGGCCGGGGCGCCTCGCCGCCGTCCTGCCCCTCGGGGCGGCGCTCGCCGTCGTGGCGCTCGCCGCCGCGGCGGGGGTGACGCAAGCCAGCCTCGACGCGGCGGGGTTCGGCCAGTGGGCCTACGGCTTCTTCGCCGACCGCTACCCGCTGTTCTTCGCCGCCATCGCCTACGGTGTCGTGCAGGCGGCGCTCCTGCCGCTCGTGGCGCCGAACTGGCGCGGCGCGCTCGGCGCGGTCCTGGGGCTCGCCCTCGTCGTCGGCCTGTCGCTGCACCCGACTTATGGCGGGCTGGTGCTGCGGGCCGGCTTCTCGGTCGGCGGCATCGCCTTCCTGTCCGGCCAGCCGCTGGCGCTGGCGCAGGGGCTCGGCGCCGTGGCGGCGGCCTCGGTGCTGGGCGGGGCCTTGGGTCTCGCCGCCCTCGTCGCG
>JAEWKL010000333.1 GCA_023386115.1 Pseudomonadota bacterium | reverse complement strand
TGCAGCGGCTCCTGGGCAAGAAGACGAGGGAGACCGAGATCCTGCGCGAGGCGGTGGAGCGCGTCGCCGCCCCCAAAGAGCTGCCCTCGCGTGTGACCTCGTGGCCAGGGGACGGCCGGTGAGCGGTTGCTTCGGCATTGGGCGTCTCGCGCCCGCATCTGGCCTCCTCTCGGCAGCCCGTGGCGCGACGGCGGGGACGCCCGCCTGCGCCTGACATCGAGCTTCTGGCGGCGATCCCGGCTCTGAAGGTGCATGGCCTCCTGCTCCAGCGACACGCGGGCGGAGCCGAGACGCGTCGTCACGTGGGCAAGGTGGCGGTGCGCAACACGCGCTGGTGCTCGGACGGGCTGGAGATCGCGGCTGATACCAACGGTCGTTGAAAACGACCTTTGGTTCCGTTCTCGAATTTTCGCCAAGCCTCTGGCTTAGCGCCGAAAATTCGAGATGGATCAACGGCCTCGTCGCTCCCCGGCCTGCCCGGGATCGAATCGATGCGTCAGCATCTTAGGCCGTTGGTATGAGAACGGTGAGCGGGTGCGGGTCGCCTTCGCGCTGGATTGCTGCGACCGGGACGCGGTGAGCGACGTGGCGACCACAGCGGGCCTCACGGGCGAGGATGTGCGCGACCTCATGGTGGCGGCCGTCGGCACGATCGACTTCCAGCCTGACTTGATCCTCGCCGTCACGTATTTCTGCCACGCCATCACAGGTGTTCAGGAGCATGACTGGCTCCGCCCGACATCTGATCGAGCGGTAGACACACCTCCATTCGTCGCACTTGAGCAAGCTCTGCCGAGTGCCGTGGTCCGTCGAACGCGGCGATGGGTCGGCTGGTGCCGGTCCCAACACCGGAGGCGCGCCGTCCGGTCCTGGACCGGCCGGAGCAATTCTTAGCCGCAACACGCCCTTCGCGTCATGCGCTGTCGCGCCCGTAGATGTCCTCGATCCGGATGATGTCGTCCTCGCCAGTATAGCTTCCGACCTGCACTTCGATCAGTTCGAGCGGGATCTTGCCGGGGTTGGCCAGGCGGTGCACGCACCCGATAGGCAGATAGGCCGCCTCGTTCTCGTGCACGAGGCGCACAACTCCGTCCACCGTTACCTCGGCGGTGCCGCGCACCACCACCCAGTGCTCGGCCCGGTGGTGATGTTTCTGCAGAGACAGCCGCCCGCCCGGCTTCACGGTGATCCGCTTAACCTGGAAGCGTCCGCCGATGTCGATGCGTTGGTAGGATCCCCACGGCCGGTACATCAGGCGGTGGGCATCCGCCTCGGGCTCGCCCCGCTGCCGCAATCTCTCGACCAGGCCTTTGACCTCCTCCGCGGCCTTGCGGCTCGTCACCAGAACCGCGTCGTCGGTCGTCACCACGACCACGTCGTCGAGCCCAACCACCGTGGTCAGGATTTCGCCGGAGCTATGCACCAGGCTGTTGCGCGTGTTCCGCACCGCCACACGGCCGCGGAGGGCGTTGCCGTCGGCATCCCGCTGGGCGATCTCCCACAGCGCCCCCCAGGTACCGATGTCCGACCACGGAAAGTCGACGGGCAGCACGCCGGCCCGCTCAGTGCGTTCCATCACGGCGTAGTCGATCGAGATCTGCGGCGCACGCGCGAAGGCAGGCTCGTCAAGGCGGAGGAAGTCGAGGTCGCGGGCTGCCGCCGCGAGCGCCTCGCGGGCCGCCTCAAGCACCGCCGGGGCATGGGCGGCGAGTTCGTCGAGCATCACGTCAGCGCGAAACAGGAAGTAACCGCCGTTCCACAAGGCGCCGTCGGCGATCAATTCGGCAGCCCGGGAGGAGTCTGGCTTTTCCAGGAAGCGGGCGACGGTGCGGGCCGCCGAGTCACCGGCCAGCAGGCTGCCGGGCTGGATGTAGCCATAGGCGGTGGACGGATGGGAAGGCGCGATGCCGAGCGTCATGATATAGCCGGCGCGTGCCCCGGCACAGGCGGCCCGTGCGGACGCGACGAACTTCGCCTCGTCGCCAATCGCGTGGTCGGCGGGCAGGATCAGCACCAGAGCCTGCGGATCGCGAGCAGCGGCGTGGAGCGCCGCGACCGCGACGGCCGGAGCGGAGTCGCGCCGGCACGGCTCGAGCAGGATATCGGCTTGGATCCCGGATTGGGAGAGTTGCTCGGCGACGAGGAAGCGGGCGTCGTTGGCGGTGATGATGGCGGGCCGCGCGAAGATGGCACGGTCGTTGAGCCGTGCGGCGGTGGCCTGGAACGAGGAGCGCCCCGGTTCGGCAAGGGCGATGAACTGCTTGGGATAGCTCTCGCGGGAGGCCGGCCACAGCCGCGTCCCCGAACCGCCGCAAAGGATGACCGGATGGATCAAGCTGTCAGTGCCGTGTGACATGATTTCGTCTCCTGCCGAGTACCAACATTCCCTGAATTTCCTGCTGAGCGAGCCGGTAGTCGAGCAGGAAACATGTCCCATATAAATAAATATATATTGGTTAAATTCGATAGTGACGACATAGAACGTTGCTCAGGCATCATCAATCTTTGACATCTCGGAGCGCACCGAATCTGACATGCTCCTCGTCTGAATAATTGTTTCGATATCCGATATTTTCATAACCGTCAGATTTTACACATTCAGGCATACTGGGCTGGATGTTATTTTCACCCTGCCTTGGCCATGTCATCCAGGAAGACATCGAGCAACGGTCGCTCTTCCGCGCCGATCACTTCCATTTTGATCAGGGCATCGTAACATGCCATCATGCCATCCACGATATTGTCGACATCGGATTGCATATTCAGATCCTCAAGAGTCTTCTTGATGCGATCGTTATTCAAGTATCCCGGAATCTCGTCGCGGAAGTCGATCATCAGATCGTGCTCGTTGCGCTCCTGATAGACCGTCGCCGAATGGAACATCAGGCACCACCGATTGGTCCACATGATGCGCTGCGCGACGAAACTCCGCCAGATGTCAGTCATCCGGAACGAGCAGTGGTACCGCGGGCAGAGGAGCGGGAAGGTCTCACGCCAGAAGGTCGTATTCTGGCTGTTGAAGGGACACCAGACGCCCTCGCCGAGAACGACCGGGTCCTTCTTGGACTCTTCGTGTCACCGCTGACGTAGAAGCTGCCGTTCAGACGATTGCAGCCTTCTTGGATATCGATCAGGGCTTTCGTCGGATGGTTGATGGTTGTCACGACGACGGAAAACTGGTCACTCACTGCATATTCTCCATGTCTCGCATCGACGGGCCGCGTCGTCGGCAGGCCGGTCGCCTGCAAGTTCCATACACAGTGCGCGGGATCACCAGCAGCAGGAATGTCGTGATCGCGTATCGACGATGGTCCTTGCGGTCAGTTCGCATGATTGTCGAGGAACCACCGGTAGGTGTCCTCGATGCCCTGGCGCAGGGTGATCCGCGGCCGCCATCCCATGGCGTTGAGCTTCTCACCCGACATCAGCTTGCGCGGCGTTCCGTCGGGCTTCGAGCGGTCGTAATCGACGACGCCCTCATACCCGACGACCTTGCAGACCAGTTCAACCAGTTCGCTGATCGGAAGGTCCTTGCCGCTTCCGACGTTGATATGCTGATCGTCCGAGTAGCTCCTCATCAAGAATACGCAGGCATCTGCGAGATCATCAACGTGAAGGAACTCTCGACGCGGTGAGCCGGTCCCCCAGACCACGATCTGAGGGTCGCGGTTCATCTTGGCGAGATGCGCCTTTCGCATCAGCGCGGGAAGAACGTGACTCGACGACAGATCGAAATTGTCTCCCGGACCGAACAAGTTGGTCGGCATCGCGGAGACATAGTCGCGACCGTGCTGTTGACGGTACGCCTGACACATCTTGAGCCCGGCGATTTTCGCCACGGCGTACCACTCGTTGGTCGGCTCGAGGGGGCCGGTCAGAAGGGAGCCTTCCTCGATCGGCTGCGGTGCGAACTTCGGATAGATGCAGCTCGATCCCAGGAACAGAAGCTTCTCGACATCGTACCGATGCGCCGCTTCTATGACGTTCGCCTGGATCAGAAGGTTGTCATAGAGAAAATCGGCCGGGAATTGCGAGTTGGCAAGGATCCCACCGACCTTGGCGGCCGCGAGAAAGACCGCGTCGGGTCGCTTGCGTGCGAACCATTCCCGGACCGCGCCCTGCTCCCTCAAATCGAGTTCGCGACGATCTGCGACCATGACCTCGCACCCTTCGGAGGCGAGGCGCCGGACAATCGCGGAGCCGACCATCCCGCGATGGCCGGCGACGAAGACCTTCTTGCCCGTCAGTGAGAACTCCTTGGCCACGCTACACTCCCTTCGCGATCGGAGCGTCCTTCATGATGACGAGATCCGCTTCGACCATCTCGCGCGCGAGATCGCGCGCCGAGGTCTCATGCATCCAGTTCAACTTCTCTCGGGCTTTGGTCGGATCGCCGATGAGAAGATCGACTTCCGTCGGCCGGAAATACCGGCGATCGATCTCGATCAGGCACCGTCCGGTCGACTTGCAATAGCCCTTCTCGTCAACGCCGCTGCCTTCCCACCGCAGGTCGATGTCGACCGCGGCGAAAGCCCACTCGACGAAATGACGCACGGTCGTCGTCTCACCCGTGGCGAGCACGTAGTCGTCTGGCTGATCCTGCTGCAACATGAGCCACATCCCACGGACGTATTCGCGGGCATGTCCCCAGTCGCGCTTGGCGTCGAGGTTTCCGAGCCACAGCTTATTTTGCCGGCCCAATTTTATCGCAGCGGCTGCGCGGGTTATCTTTCGCGTCACGAAGGTCTCGCCGCGCAGCGGGCTCTCGTGATTGAAGAGAATTCCGTTTGACGCATGCATGCCGTAGGCTTCGCGGTAATTCACCACGATCCAGTACGCATAGAGCTTCGCGGCTGCATAAGGCGAGCGCGGGTAAAACGGCGTCGTCTCGCGCTGTGGCACCTCCTGAACGAGGCCGTACAGCTCCGAGGTCGAGGCCTGGTAAAACCGGCAAGTTTTCTCAAGGCCGAGAATGCGAATGGCCTCAAGGAGCCTCAATGTGCCAATGCCGTCCGCATTGGCCGTATATTCAGGCGTCTCGAAACTGACCTGCACGTGGCTCTGAGCCGCGAGATTATAAATCTCGCAAGGCTTGGTTTGCTGCACGAGACGGATGAGATTGGTCGAGTCCGTCAGATCTCCATAATGCAGAAAGAACCTTGCATTGTCGACATGGGGATCTTCGTAAATATCTTCGATGCGCGCAGTGTTGAACGAAGATGATCTCCGTTTCACGCCATGCACTTCGTAGCCCTTCGACAACAAGAGCTGCGCGAGATACGCGCCGTCCTGACCAGTAATGCCCGTTACGAGCGCGACCTTCTTATCCTGCACGCTTTTTCCTTCCATATAGCAAACGTCCATCGAACAAACATCGAGCTTGCTTAGGACCTTACCGGTACACTAGAATTCGTCTTATTCACCGTAACACGGCAATTTGATTCATAATCCCGCCTTTGCTGATCGTTTGTTTTCTTGAATTTGGCTTTCAGGTGTTACGCCACAGACGGCCGGACCCCCTGCCACACTGCATGGCCCGCGATTTGCCCTCCTTATTACATCACTTCAATCATGCAAAGACAAAGATCGGCAGCCACTCGCCAAGGTTGCTCTTATGACATTTTTACAATCATAAATTGCACACCCCCCGGGCGGCCGGCGCGAGACGTCGGGATTTGCGACAAGCCGGGACGCGTGCATGATCGCGCCTCCGCCTCGGCTTACGGGTGGTCCACCCTTGCTTCTCCCGGACCAGGCCTGCCCTCAGGCAGCTTTCGGCACGGGCGCGGTCGGATGGCGGGTGACGCCCGCCTGCGAACGTCCGGGTTGCATCGGCGGCCGATGCGGCCGTGTTCAGGCTTTCTTCCGCTCCGGAAGCATCCGCCGCAAGGTCCCGTCCCGCCGCACGAGATGATGATGCAGGGCCGCGCCCGCATGCAGCGCCACCAGCGCCACCAGCGTGAAGGCTGCGACCTGATGCACCCTGAGGATCGCCTCCCCCACCGGCATGCCGCCGGAAACCGGCAGGGTGAGAGGCAGGGTGAAGTACAGCATCACCGGCGCGCAGCAGGCCGAGGTGCCGGCCCAGCCGAGCAGCGGCACCAGCACGATCAGGATGTAAAGCGCGAGGTGCGAGGCACCGGCCGCCCGGCGCTGCCAGGCGGGCAGGCCCGCCACCAGGGGTGGAGCGCCGCGGGCGGCGCGCACCAGGATCCGCGCCAGCGCCAGCGCCAGCACGGTGAGCCCGAACGACTTGTGCCACTCGTAGAGCGCGTTCTTCAGAGGCCCGTCGGGCAGGTTGGCCATGGCGAGCGCGATCGGCACCAGGACAACGACCAGGGCAGCGACGGCCCAGTGCAGCAGTTTCTGGGACGGAGCGTAACTGCGCGGCATCATGCGGCCTCACTCCCGGGGTGTATGGTCGATCTGGACAATCGCGAAAGGTTGATGGAGGGATCCGCGGCGAAGCGGGGCCGCACGCACCACATGCCACTCGTCGTCGAACCGTGGCGCGCCCCCTCGCCGGTTCTTCCTCATGGTCCGCCGCGACGGCGGCGGGCCGCCTCTCTCAGGGTCGATGATGTCGGTCACGATGCAGAGCAGCAGCAGTGTAGACCCGGCGGCGGGCCGGGACCAGATCGACGTCGAGCGGGCTCTGGCGGAGATCCGCGCCGGCCGCCCGGTGGCCCGGCGCGGCCGCGATCCCGTGCTCGCCCGGTCGGCGGAGGCGCTCGCGGCCGACGCCATCGCCGCCTTCACGGCGCTGGCAGGACAACAAAGGGCCGGACAAGGTGCCCGCC
>JAEWKL010000204.1 GCA_023386115.1 Pseudomonadota bacterium | reverse complement strand
GGTTGCGCCCACCGCGCCGCCGCGGCGGGAGGCCGCGCCGGGGCCCGCCCTGCTGCCGCCGGGGGACATCCCGGAGGATTGAGGCGATCTGTTCCCAATCACGGGAAGCCGGGCTGGTCGGACGATTGGTTGGCGCGGGCGTCCCCTCTCCCCGTGGGCGGGGAGAGGTTTGAGCACCCCTTGTCGGGTGCTCGAGGAGCCCGCAGGGCGAGGGTGAGGGGTGTTTCCGGAGGGGCCTCACTCGTCGAGACCCGTTCACCCTCGCTCCGGCTGCGCGTCCGCTCGCTGCGTCTCCTGAACGTCGACACGACCCTCTCCCCGCCCGCCGGAAGAGGACGGAACCCGCGCCGTTTCCTCTCCCGAACGGCCCAGTGCTCGCGGAACCCGGCGCGTCGCAGCCAGCCAAGGGAATGTCGCTCGGACGGCAGCGCGGGCGCCACCCCGCGCGGATAGTCGGCCTCGCTCGATATGGCTTTGCGAGGCCCCATGCTCGACGTGACGCCGACCCCGCTGCAGCGCCTCCTGCGCGAGCGCCGCCCCGGCTACAGCCTGCCGGCGCCGTTCTATCTCAGCCCCGAGATCTTCGAGGCCGACATGGAGGTCATCTTCGGGCGGCACTGGATCTATGTCGGCGTCGAGCCCGACGTGCCGGAGGCCGGCGACGTGATGGTCGTCGACATCGGCAAGACATCCGTCGCGATCCTGCGCGACGACGACGACGAGATCCGCGCGTTCCACAACGTCTGCCGCCATCGCGGCGCGCGCCTCGTCCACGAGGAGAAGTCGACGGTCGGCAATCTCGTCTGCCGCTACCATTCCTGGACCTACGACCTCGCCGGCACCCTGATTCATGCCGAGCATATGGGCCCGGACTTCAAAACAGGCTGCCACGGGCTGAAACCCGTGCATCTGCGCTCGCTCGCCGGCCTGCTGTTCGTCTGCCTCGCCGCGGAGCCGGCGGCCGATTTCGACGAGATGGCCGCACGGCTCTCGCCCTACATCGAGCCGCACAACCTGCGCGACACGAAGGTCGCCTTCCAGAAGGACATCGTCGAGCCCGGCAACTGGAAGCTCACGATGGAGAACAACCGCGAGTGCTACCATTGCGGCGCGAACCATCCCGAGCTGACTGTGCCGCTCTTCGCCTACGGCTTCGGCTTCGCGCCGGAGGAGATGGGCGAGCACGACCGCGCCGAGGCCGAGCGCTATGCGTGCCTGCGGACGAGCCGTCATGCCGAGTGGGAGGCGGACGGGCTGCCCTCCGTGGAGATCGACGAGCTCGACACGATGGTGACGGGTTTCCGCACCGAGCGCCTGCCCCTCGACGGCGAGGGCGAGTCCCACACCCTGGACACCAGGGCCGCCTGCACGAAGCTGCTCGGCGCCTTCACCAGCGCCAAGCTCGGCGGGCTCTCGGTCTGGACGCAGCCGAATTCCTGGCACCACTTCCTCGGCGACCACATCGTCACCTTCTCGGTGCTGCCGCTCGATGCCGGGCGCTCGCTCCTGCGCACCAAATGGCTCGTGCACAAGGACGCGGTCGAGGGCGTGGATTACGACCTCGCCAACCTGATCGGCGTCTGGGAAGCGACGAACGACCAGGACAGCGAACTGGTCGGCTTCTGCCAGCAGGGCGTGGCGAGCCCGGCCTACGAGCCCGGTCCCTACTCGCCGCACACCGAGATGCTCGTGGAGAAGTTCTGCAACTGGTATATCGGCCGCATGGCCGCGCATCTGGGGCGCTAGCGTCATGGGGTCCGCTTCTCACCCGGCCGCCTCAGAACCCGCTGCCGCCCGCCTCTCCGCCACCGCATCCTGGGACGCGGAGGCCGACGACGCCCTGGTCTGCCTCGCGGTGCGCCAGGAGACGCACGACGTGAAGTCCTTCGTGCTCGGCGCCCCCGAGCCGCGGCGTTTCGCCTACGCGCCGGGCCAGTTCCTGACCTTCGCCTTCCCGATCGGCGGCGAGACGGTCCATCGCTGCTACACCATCTCCTCGGCCCCGACGCGGCCGAACGCCCTGTCGATCACCGTCAAGCGGGTGCCCGGCGGTCCCGTGTCGAACTGGCTGCACGACACGCTCAAGGCCGGCGACACCGTGCGGGCGCTCGGGCCGATGGGCGATTTCTCCTGCTTCACCCATCCGGCCGAGAAATACCTGCTCCTGTCGGGAGGCAGCGGCGTGACGCCGATGATGGCGATGGCGCGCACCTTCCACGATCTGGGCGAAAGCCGCGACGTCGCCTTCGTCCACTCCGCCCGCAGCCCGGCCGACATCGTGTTCCGCAGCGAACTCGAGACGATGGCCCGGCTCGATCCGGCCTTCCGCTTCCACGCGGTCTGCGAGGCGGATGCCCCGGGCGAAGCGTGGGCAGGGCCGAAGGGCCGGCTCTCCCTCGACATCGTGCAGGAGGCGGTGCCGGACTTCCGCGAACGCGAGACCTTCGTCTGCGGGCCGAAGCCCTATCGCGAGGCCGTGCGGGCGATGCTGCGCGAGGCCGGCTTCGACATGGCCCGGCACCACGAGGAGAGCTTCGACTTCGGCGCTCTGCCGGAGGCCGAGCGGCAGGCGGCGGCGCAGGCCGGACGGGTCCTTGATGCAGAACCCACGGCAGAATCCATGGCCGAGGCCGCGCCCGTGCGGACCTTCCGGATCGAGTTTGCCAGGACCCGCCGGGTGCTCGACTGCCCGGAGGACGCGACGGTGCTCGACGCCGCCCGCAAGGCCGGCATCCGCCTGCCCTCCTCCTGCGCCAAGGGCCTGTGCGGCACCTGCAAGTCGAAGGTCACGTCCGGCACCGTCGCCATGACCCATGCGGGCGGCATCCGCCAGCGCGAGATCGATGCCGGCCTGGCGCTGCTGTGCTGCTCCCGGCCGACGAGCGACCTCGTCATCGAACGCTGACCATCATGCCGGCCGCGGGCGGCCGGTGCTGCAAGCCCTTCCGGATGCTGTCGGGAGTCGTCCCGTGATCGCCAATGCCGACGCGCTGTTGAAACCGCTGACCATCAAGGGTCTCACCATCCGCAACCGGGTGATGTCGACGAGCCATGCGCCCGGCTACGGCCGCGATGGCAAGCCTCAGGAGCGCTACCAGCTCTACCACGCCGAGAAGGCCAAGGGCGGCATCGGGCTCACCATGTTCGGCGGCTCGTCCTCGGTCGCCCCCGACAGCCCGGCCGCGCCCTGGAACCAGATCTCGGTCGCCGACGATGCGGTGATCCCGTATTTCCGCCAATTCGCCGACCGGGTGCACGGGCATGGCGGCAAGCTGATGATCCAGCTCACCCATATGGGCCGGCGCACCAAGTGGGACACCGAGCACTGGCTGCCCACGATCTCGCCCTCGCCGCGGCGCGAGCCCGCCTCCCGCACCGTCCCGAAGGAGATGGAGGAGGAGGACATCGCACGGGTCGTGAAGAGCTTCGCTCAGGCCGCGCGCCGCTGCCGCGAGGGCGGGCTCGACGGCTGCGAGGTCTCGGCCGCCCATGGCCACCTGATCGACCAGTTCTGGTCTCCTGGCGTCAACCAGCGCACCGACAAGTACGGCGGCAGCCTCGAGAACCGGATGCGCTTCGGCATCGAGGTGCTGGAGGCGATGCGCGAGGCGGCCGGCGACGATTACGTCATCGGGATCCGCATGTCCGGCGACGAGATGATCGCCGACGGCCTCTCCCATGACGAGTGCCGGGCGATCGCCGTCGAGTATGCGCGGCGCGGCCTCGTCGACTTCCTCAACGTGCTCGGCGGCCAGGCGCGGGACCACATCGCCCACGCGATCTCGCTGCCGAACATGGCCTTCCCGGTGGCGCCGTTCCTGTTCCTGCCGAGCGCGATCAAGCGCGAGGTCGACGTGCCGGTCTTCCACGCCCAGCGCGTCACCGACCTGGCGACTGCCGCCCGCGCCGTCGCGGAGGGCCATGTCGACATGGTGGCGATGACCCGTGCCCACATCGCCGACCCGCATCTGGTCAGGAAGCTCTCGGAGGGCCGGGCCGACGACATCCGCCAATGCGTCGGTGCGGGCTACTGCATCGACCGGATCTATGTCGGCGGCGACGCGCTCTGCCTCCAGAACGCCGCCACCGGCCGCGAGGCGACGATGCCGCACGAGATCCGCCGGGCGGATCTCCGCCGGCGCGTCGTGGTGGTGGGCGCCGGGCCCGGCGGTCTCGAGGCGGCCCGGGTCTCCGCCGAGCGCGGCCACGCCGTGGTGCTGTTCGAGAAGAGCCGTCAGGCCGGCGGGCAGATCGGGCTGGCCGCGAAGGCCGGCTGGCGCGAGGCTCTGTCGGGCATCCCGCGCTGGCTCGTCGGGCAAGTCACGAAGCTCGGGGTGGACCTGCGGCTCGACACCGAGGCGACGGCCGACCGGATCCTGGCGGAGCGACCCGACATCGTCATCGTGGCGACCGGCGGCACGCCCTCGCGCGGCCATGCCAAGGGCGCCGCGCAGCACGCCGTGACCACCGCCGAGGTGCTGACCGGCGCGGTCGAGCCCACCGGCTCGGTGCTGCTCTACGACGAGATGGGCCAGCACAACGCGGCGTCGGTCGCCGAGCACCTCGCCAAGCGCGGCTGCCTCGTCGAGATCGCCACCCACGACCGCATGGTGGCGGAAGAAGTCGGCACCACCAACCAGCCGGTCCATCTGCGCGAGCTCTACAAGCTCGGCGTGGTGATGACGCCGAACATGGAGCTGATCGAGATCTATCCCGAGGGCAACCGTTTCGTGGCCGCCTTGCGCAACACCCTGACCGACGCCGAGGAGGAGCGGGTCGTCGACCGCATCGTGGTCGATCACGGCACCCTGCCGGTCGATGCGCTCTACCACGCGCTCAAGGCGGGCTCCGTCAACCGCGGTCAGATCGACCAGGACGCGCTCCTGCGCGGCGAGCCGCAGCCCTACGATCCCTCGACGGGTTACGCCCTCTACCGCATCGGCGACGCGGTCGCCGGCCGGAACATCCATGCGGCGCTCTACGACGCGCTGCGGCTGTGCAAGGATCTTTGAATTCAAGGATCTTTGAATTTCTGTGGCGTGCGTGACGCGCGCCCGGACCCTCCTCCGCAGAGGAAGGGTCCGGCGGCGGCCCGCCTGGTTGATCTTCGTCGTGTCGCCAATTCCCTTAGGCCCGCCGTCATGACCAGCCTCATGCCATTGACCACGATGTTCCCCGGCCTCGTCTGGGCGATGGCGGCGCTCGCCCTGTTCCAGCTCTCCCGGCGCGCGGCGCTGTGGCGGACCGGGGCTGGAGCACCGGTGGCATGGCTCCATGGACTCGCCGCCCTGCCGCGCCGCTACCTCGTCGACGTCCATGCCGTCGTGGCCCGCGACGCCGACGCGTCGCGGATGCACGCCGTCGTGGCGGGCGGGCTCCTGGCGGCGTCGCTCCTCACCGCGCTCGCGATCCTGCCGCCGCTCGCGGCCTCCCGGGCCTACTGGCTCCTCGTGACCCTGGCCTTCGGGGTGACGCTGGCAGGAGCCTTCCTCGTCGGCGCACGGCGCTACCCGCGCAAGCAGACGCGCCTCTCGGCCGGGCGCTTCCAGGTCCTGCCGTTCCTCCTCATGGCCTACGCGGCCGGGGGCACCCTCACCGCCCTGCTGCTGGCGCTCGGCGGCGGGCTCGCCGTACCCTATGCCCTCGCGCTCGCGGCGGCCGGGGGGCTCGGCCTCGCCTTCGAGGTGCGGCACGGGCCGATGCGTCACGCAGCGGCCGGGGCGCTCCACCTCGTCGCGCATCCCCGGCCCGGCCGCTTCGAGGGCCGTCCCGACACCGCCCTCCAGCCCCTCGATCTCGATGCCGCCCGGCTCGGCGCCGCGATGCCGGCGGACTTCACCTGGAACCGGCTTCTCTCCTACGATTCCTGCGTGTCGTGCGGGCGCTGCGAGACCGCCTGCCCGGCCTTCGCCGCCGGCCAGCCGCTGAACCCGAAGCGGCTGATCCACGACCTCGTCGCGGGCCTCAACCCCGCCGAGCCTTCCTATGCCGGAACCTCGTATCCGGGCGGACGGCCGGCAGATGGAGCGCGCGGTCCCCTCGCGCCACTGATCGGCCCGGAGGCGCGCATCCATCCGGACACGCTGTGGTCCTGCACCACCTGCCGGGCCTGCGTCGAGGAATGCCCGATGATGATCGAGCACGTCGACGCGGTGGTGTCCTTGCGCCGTCACGAGGTGCTGGAGCGCGGGGCGCTGCCCGAGAGTGCGATCGGCCCGGTGACCGAGTCGCGCCAGGCCGGCGATCCCGGCGGCCGGCCGCTCGCCGCCCGCACCGACTTCGCCGCCGGGCTCGACCTGCCGGTGATCGCCGACCGGGGCGAGGCGGCCATCCTGCTCTGGCTCGGCGAGGGCGCCTATGACCTGCGCTACGGCCGCACCCTGCGCGCCCTGGTCACGCTGCTGCGCGCAGCCCGAATCGACGTCGCGGTGCTGGGGGCGGAGGAGCGCGACACCGGCGACCTCGCCCGCCGGCTCGGCGACGAGGCGACGTTCCAGGCGCTCGCCCGGGCCAACGTCGCAACCCTGGCGCGCTACCGCTTCGAGCGGATCCTCACCGCCGACCCGCACGCCCTGCACGCCCTGCGCAACGAGTATCCGGCCTTCGGCGGGCATTACGCGGTGGTGCACCACACCGCGTTCCTGCTCGAGCTGATCCGGGCGCGACGACTCGCGCCTCGGCGCCTGCCCGACCTCTCGGTCACCTCCCACGACCCCTGCTACCTCGCCCGCTACAACGGCGAGACCGAGGCGCCGCGCGCGGTGCTCGACGCGATCGGCGCGAGCCGGATCGAGATGGCCCGGTCGGGGCGCCGCGCGATGTGCTGCGGCGGCGGCGGCGGGGCGCCGGTGAGCGACGTCCCGGGCG
>JAEWKL010000202.1 GCA_023386115.1 Pseudomonadota bacterium | reverse complement strand
GAGCAGCTCGGTCGGCCAGACCGGCCGCGTGCCGAGCACCGCCTACCCGGACGCTCCCGGCGGGATGCCGTCGAACCGGCCGGACGGCACGGCGCCGCGGTGACGCATCCCGCGGGGAACCTCGAGTCCGGGTGCGGGTCCACCACGCCCGGACTCGGGATTCGTCAAATCATCGCTGGAAAAACTTCTGTCATGGCTTAAATCGACGGCGCGACGCAAAATCGAGGCGTTAGGGCGAGCCCTGACCTTCGGCGTTAAGGGGGTGGTAAGAGGCGGTTGCGCATCGTCAAAACACTTCCTCACGGTTGCCAGCCAGCGATGATTTCACCCAGCCACGACCAAGCGGCGGCGCACGTGACTGCGATCGTGACCCGGGTTCATCTCCGGTCCGGCGCCGAGGCGGACTTCGCATGCTGGCAGGCTTCCCTGACCCGGGCGGCGAGCGAGGCGCCGGGCTTCGTCAGCCTCGAGGTGGTTCCGGTCGCGCCGCAGGCGCCGGATTGGCACGTGGTTCAGCGCTTCCGCGATGCGGCGGCGCTCGCGGCCTGGCGCGACGGGCCGGCCAGGGCGGAATGCTTGGCGGTGCTCGCGCCGCTGCTCCACCCCGACCATCCCGCCGCCCCGGACGAGGCGGCGCCCGATTTCCACGATCTCGCCTGCGTCACCGAGGTGATCGCCACCCGGGTGGAGCCCGGGCGGGAGCCGGCCTTCCGCGCCTGGGCCGAGGCGGCGCAGGCCGCGCAGGCGAGGTATCCCGGCTATGCGGGCACGCTCGTCCAGGCGCCCCTGCCGCCGCAGATTCCCTATTGGACGACCCTGGTCCGCTTCACGACGCCGGCCGAGCTCGATGCCTGGCTCGGCTCGCCCGAGCGTCAGGCGCTGCTCCGCCAGGCCGACCCGGCGGTCGCGACCTGGACCAGCCGGCGGCTCGCCGCGCCCTTCGCCGGCTGGTTCCCGGAAGAGGGCGGCGCGACCCCGCCGGCCTGGAAGCAGACGGCCCTGGTGCTGCTCGTGCTGTTCCCGGTGGTGATGCTGGAGATCCGCTTCCTCTCGCCCCTCACGGCCGGGCTGCCGCCCGCGGTCGCGACCTTCATCGGCAATGCGATCAGCGTGGCGCTGGTCTCCTGGCTCCTGATGCGGATCGCGACCGCCGCGCTCGGCTGGTGGCTGCTTCCGGCACCGGACCGGCGCCGGCGCATCGAATGTCTCGGCGCCGGCGTCATGCTGGGGCTCTACGCGGCCGAGATCGCCCTGTTCACCCTCCTGCCCTGAAGCGATAGGAACTGAAACGATGACCGACGACGACAAGGCGTTCATGGCGCGGGCCATCGCGCTCTCCGAAAAGACCTCGCTCATCGACAGCGCCGGCGGGGTGTTCGGCAGCGTGATCGTCCAGGACGGCAAGATCCTGGCCGAGGGCGCGAACCGCGTGGTCGCCGAGAACGATCCGACTTGGCACGGCGAGATCGAGGCGATCCGCAAGGCCTGCAAGGCGCAAGGCAGCTTTAAGCTCCGCGACGCCACCCTCTATACCAGCGCCGAGCCCTGCCCGATGTGCATGGCGGCGGCCTACTGGGCCGGCATCAAGGAGATCTACTACGCCTCGACCAACGAGGACGCCCTGCGCTACGGCGATTTCGACGACAGCATGATCTACGGCGAACTGAAGAAGCCGGTGGGCGAGCGCTCGATCCCGACCCGCCAGATCATGCGGGCCGAGGCCGTCGAGGTCTGGAAGAAGTACCACGACAAGGCCGACCGCGTGCCCTATTGAGGGCTCGGCCGACATCCCGCCATTCGTGACAAGCCGCCGGCCTGGCGACACGCCGGCGGCGCTCGGGTGGTCGGCGCGGATCCCGGACACGTCGCCGCAAGCGGCTCCCTGTCCGGGATTCCCGTCTACCGACGGGCCAACCGTCCGGGAACGGCTTGTGATGTGACGGGGTCGCCCGTCCGGCACGTCCGTGACTCACCGTGCCGGATCGTGAGGCGGACGCAGAGCCGGCTTCGTGTCATACCAACGGCCTAAGATGCTGACGCATCGATTCGATCCCGGGCAGGCCCGGGATCGACGAGGCCGTTGATCCACCTCGAATTTTCGACGTTAAGCCAGAGGCTTGGCGAAAATTCGAGAACGGAACCAAAGGTCGTTTTCAACGACCGTTGGTATCAGGCCCGCCCCTGGACCGGCAGGTCGGCCAGAAGGGGCCGGGTCCGCTCGATCAGGGCCGCGGCGAGCATCGCCTCGAGGCGGATCAGGTCCTCGTCGGGTTCGGGCTGCCAGCCGCAGCCGCAGCGCGGCGCCGGACCGTGCAGGGAGGCGATCTGGCGGTAGAGCGTCCCGACCGTGCGGGCGGCGGCCTCGAGCGCCGCCATCGGCGGCATCGGGCCCCGCTCCAGGGCGTCCCAGAAGGCGAGCGTCAGGGCCTGCTCCAGGGCCTCCTGCCGCCGGGTCTCCTGCGCCTCGGCCTCGGCCCTCAGGCGCTCGCGCGGGTGCAGGTTCATCGCCCGCTCCTCGATTCGCTGAAGAGGCCGACCAGCCGCTCCCAGGGCAGGCCGACCGGCGGCCATCCTTCGCGGATCAGGCCCGCACAGCCGTGAATCAGGATCAGCGCTCGCGCCATCGCGGCCTCCATTTCGGGTCGTGCCGGGGTTCGGCGCGCCATGAATGCAGCACCTCGTCTGTGCGCGCAAGATCTATGCGTAATATTGGAGGTTTTCTACTTTGCGATGTCTGTTCTGTATTATCAAATGAATTATGAAAATTCCAAACTGCGGCTGGCGTCGTCCGGGTAGGCCAGAGGCGGATTGGCAGCGGCGGCGGGAGCGGCTACTGGGGCGCCGACGCATCCCCGATTCTTGCCCGAATGCCTGAAGGCTGTAAGACCGATGACCGACACTCCACCCGACCGACTCAGCACCGATCCGCGCAGCCCCTTCCACGACGCCGCCCTGCTCGAGCGCGGCGTCGGCGTGCGCTTCAAGGGCGTCGAGAAGACCAATGTCGAGGAGTATTGCGTGAGCGAGGGCTGGGTGCGGCTCGCCGCCGGCAATGCCAAGGACCGCTTCGGCAACCCGATGACCGTGAAGCTGAAGGGCCCGGTCGAGCCCTATTTCCGCACCCCCGCGGGCGACGCGGCTACCGAGTAGCCTCCCCCCGCCAGGAAGCCTCTTCCCGTCTGGAAGCCTCTTCCCGTCAGGGAGCCTCTCCCCGCGAGGACGCCTCCGCCCGCAGGGCCGCGAGGTCGAGGCGGCGGGTCACCATCTGCAAGCCCCCCGCCTCGTCCCGCGGCCATTCGTCCTCGGGCCGGTCGCGGTACAGCTCCACCCCGTTGCGGTCCGGGTCGTCGAGGTAGAGCGCCTCGCTGACCCCGTGGTCGCTCGCGCCGGTGAGCGGGATGCCGGCGGCGTCGAGCCGGGCCAGCGCATCGGCCAGCGCCGCACGGGTCGGGTACAGGATCGCCACATGGTAGAGCCCGGTATGGCCGGGCGGCGGCGGCGTCCCGCCGGCACTGTCCCAGGTGTTGAGCCCGATATGATGGTGATAGCCGCCGGCCGACACGAAGGCGGCCTTGCTACCGTAGCGTTGCATCAGCGTGAAGCCGAGCACCCCGCAATAGAAGCCGAGCGCCCGGTCGAGATCGGCCACCCGCAGGTGGACATGCCCGATGCGGGTGCGCGGGTCGATGGACGCGGTCATCGTCTCGGTCTCCGGTGACGACAGGTTGTCGTCAGACTGTCTGCGCATACTGCATCCTTTGAGAATGTCCGGAAATCCGGCATCTCGTAGCATCACTTCACACGTCCAGAGTGAGATGAAGCCGTGCCCGACCGGCTGACCGGAATGCAGATCTTCGTGCGCGTCGCCGCGACCGGCAGCTTCTCGGCCGCCGCGCGGGCGCTCGGCCTGTCGCAGAGCGGCGTCACCAAGCACGTCGCCGCCCTCGAGGACCGGCTCGGCGCCCGACTCCTGCACCGCACCACCCGCCGCCTGACCCTGACCGAGGCCGGCCGGCACTATCTGGAAGCCTGCGAGCGCATCCTCGCCGAGATCGACGAGGCCGAGGCGGCGGCTGGCGCCGAGACGGCGGAGCCCCGCGGCACCCTGCGGCTCAACGTACCGGTCTCGTTCGGGGTGCTGCAGGTCGCCCCCGCGCTGGCGGATTTCGGACGGGCCTACCCGTCGCTGACGATCGAGCTCGGCCTCAACGACCGGCCGGTCGACCTGATCGAGGAGGGCTGGGACCTGGCGCTCCGGATCGGCCACCTGCGCGATTCGAGCCTGGTCGCCCGGGCCCTCGCCCCGTGCCGGATGCGGGTCTGCGCCGCGCCGTCCTACCTGGCGGCCCATGGCCGGCCGCGCCGCCCGGAGGATCTTCGCGATCACGACTGCCTCGGCTACACCCTGGCGAGCAGCGATGGCTGGCGCTTCGAGGGCGCCACCGTCTCGGTCTCGGGGTCGCTGCGCGCCTCGAACGGCGCCGCCCTGGTGGCCGCCGCCGCCGCCGGGCTCGGGGTGATCTACCAGCCGACCTTCCTGGTCGGCGATGCCCTGCGCGGCGGCAGCCTGGTGGCGCTCGATCTCGGGGCCATCCCGTCCCTGCCGATCCACGCGGTGATGCCCTCGCGCCGCAGCCCGCCCGCCAAGGTCCGGGCCTTGGTCGAGTTCGCGGCGGCCCGCTTCGCCGACCCGCCCTGGGACCGGGACCTGCCCGCCCCGCTCGGGGCCGAGGATCCGCTGCCCCGGACCGCCGTCGTGCCGGAGCCGGTCGATCCGCGCCCGATCGATGCGAGGCGGCCGTGAGCCGGCACGTGCCGCCGCGCGGCCTCCCGGCGGAGATCCGCCCGGCCACCGGCCTTGCGCGCACCGAGGCAGTCCTGTCCGGCCTGGACTTCCCGGACCGGGATTTCCTGCGGCTGATCGAAGGTCACGGCCTGACCGGCAGCTGGACCTGGAATTTCCTCCGCAACGAGCAGGTCTGGTCCCCGGGTCTCTACCGGCTGCTCGGCTTCGAGCCCGGCGGCGTGCGGGCGGATTACGGCCTTTTTCTCAGCCTCGTCCATCCGGAGGACCGGCCGGTCATCGAGACCAACTCCGTGGTGATGCGGGAGGGGGTCTTCAACGATCACACCGTCCGGGTGATCCGGCCCGACGGGTCGCTGCGGATGCTGGCGAACCGCGGCACCGCCTACTTCACCCCCGACGGCCGGCCGCGGGCGGTGGCCGGGGTGGTGCTGGACGTGACGGATGCCGAGCGCATGGCCGGCCTGCACCGCGAGGAGCAGCGCCGCAAGCGGGCCCTGTTCGAGCAGGCGCAGACCTGGATGCACGCCTCGCCCTACTCGGACTCGCTCCGCATCGCCTCGCGCGAGCTGCTGACCCTCACCGGCCTGACCCAGCAGGAGTTCCACGACGACTGGACCCGGATCCTGGTGCCGGAGGAGCGCGCCCGCACCCACGATTACGTCCTGGCACGGGTCGAGGCCGGGCGGCCCTTCGTGGTCGAGAACCACTTGGCCCTGGCCCGCGGCGAGCGCGGCCTGTTCCGGGGCGTGTTCGTTCCGGTCCGCGGCACCGACGGACGGATCGAGACCTGGGCCAGCCTGAATTCCCGGATCGACCGGATCCGGCCGGTCCCCCCAAGCCCGGCCCTCACGGGCGCGATGCGGCGCGGCCTGGAGCAGGCGGTCCAGGGCGCGCATCTGCGCGCCGCCCGCGGCCTGCTCGGCTGGTCGATGACCGATCTCGCCGAGGCCAGCGGCCTCTCGCTCTCGACCATCCGGCGTCTGGAGGAGGGGAACGAGGGGCCGGCGGCCCGCAGCCGCCACGCCGCGATCGAGGCTCTGCGCCGGGCCGGCATCGGCTTCCTGCTCGTCGAGGGCGACGCGATCGCGGTCGCCAAGGTGCGGTGAGCCGCACGAGGTCGCCAAGGTGCGTCGCCAAGGTGCGGTCACGAGAGCCCTTTCCGGTCCCGGCAGGGCTTGCCATATGGGGCGCATGCCCGCCCCGAAGAAGCCCCGCCTGTCGACCGGCAAGGCCTCGAAGCCCGAGCTGAAGCCGCTCGATCCGTTCCTCGCCGAGCTCTTGAACCCGGCGCTGAACCGCGACCGCCTGCCCGCCATCGAGCCGCCGCCCGAACCGCCGAAGCGCGGGCGCCCGCGCAAGGATGCGGTGGAGGCCAAGCCCGCCCGCAAGGCCAAGCCCTCGGACGGCAAGCTCGCGGACGGCAAGCGCGCGCGCGGAGCGGCTCCGGCCGGCTTCGGCTTCCTGCTCGGCGAGGGCGACGCGATCGCGGTCGCCAAGGTGCGG
>JAEWKL010000184.1 GCA_023386115.1 Pseudomonadota bacterium | reverse complement strand
GCGCTACCACGCGATCTTCGAGAACACCCGCGTGGCGATCCTCCAGCAGGACTGGTCGGGCGTGAAGGCCGACCTCGACCGCCTGCACCGCGAGGGCGTGCATGACGTCGCGGCCCATTGCGTGAGGAGCGAGGGCTGCGTCGCGCGGATGCGCGACCGGGTCAGGATCGTCGACGTGAACAGCGCGGCCCTGCGCATGTTGCGGGCGCCCTCCCGCGAGGCCCTGCTCGGCACCCTCGACGAGCGGCTGCCCGAGGCGGACCAGACCTTCCCGCAGGCCCTCGCGGCCCTGGCGCGCGGGGAGCGCTCCTTCGAGGGAGAGACGCTGGTGCGCACCTATGACGGCGAGGTCATCCCGGTGCTGTTCGGTGTCAGCTTCCCGGCCGATCCGGACGATCTCGGCTTCGTGCTGGTCCACGCCTTCGACATCACCGAGCGCAAGGAGGCCGAGTCGGCGCTCCTGGCGATCCAGGCGGACCTCGCCCACGCGGCCCGGGTCTCGACCATGGGCGAGCTCACCGCGACCATGGCGCACGAGATCAACCAACCGCTGGCCGCCATCGTCACGAACGGCGAGGCCGCCTTGCGCTGGCTGAGGCGCGCGTCGCCGGATCTCGGGGAGGCGACGGACGCGCTCGGCCGCGTGGTCGCGAACGGGCGGCGGGCCTCCGAGATCGTGGCGCGCATCCGCGGCTTCTTGAAGAAGGCCGCCCCGCGCCAGGAATGGCTCGACCTGCCCGAGATGATCGGGGAGGCGTCCCAGCTCATCGAGCGCGAGCTGGCGCGCCATGCCGTGACCCTGCAGACCGAGCACGAGCCCGGCCTGCCGCGGGTCCTCGGCGACCGGCTGCAGCTCCAGCAGGTCGTCATCAACCTCATGGTCAACGGAATTCAGGCGATGGCGGCGATCCAGGGCCGGCCGCGGGTGCTCACCGTGCGGACGATGCGGGAGGAGGACGGGCAGGTGCGCTGCGACGTGACGGATACCGGCGAGGGCGTCGCCCCGGAGATGCGGGAGCAGATCTTCCAGCCCTTCTACACCACGAAAGGCGACGGGATGGGCATGGGGCTGGCGATCTGCCGCTCGACGATCGAGGCGCATGGCGGCCGGCTCTGGGTGTCCGACACGGGAGCCGGGGCCGCGTTCCACATCCTCCTGCCCGCGGGAGCCGCACGGTGAGCCGCCGCGACGGGCCCGCCGGCCCCACCGTCTTCATCGTCGACGACGATCCGGACCTGCGCGCGGCTCTGGCCGGCCTGTTCCGCTCCGTCGACCTGGCCGCGACGGCCTACGCCTCGGCGGCGGAGTTCCTCGCCACGACGCGGTCCGACGGTCCCGGCTGCCTCGTCCTGGACGTGCGCATGCCGGGCCTGAGCGGCCTCGACTTCCAGGCGCAGCTCGAGGGCCTGGGGATCCACCTGCCGGTCATCCTGATGACGGGGCACGGCGACATCCCGATGTCGGTCCGGGCGATGAAGGCCGGCGCCGTCGATTTCCTGACCAAGCCGTTCCGCGACCAGGACATGCTCGACGCCGTCACCGCCGCGCTCGCCCGCGATGCCGAGCGGCGCAGCCGCGATTCAGGTCTCATGGCGGTGCGAAAAGCCTATGAGACGCTCACCGCCCGCGAGCGCGAAGTCTTCGCCCACGTCACGGCGGGCCTGATGAACAAGCAGATCGCCGGCCTCCTCGATCTCAGCGAGATCACGATCAAGATCCATCGCGGCCACGTCATGCGCAAGATGGCGGCGCGATCGCTCGCCGATCTCGTCCGGATGGCGCAGGCGCTCGGCGTTGCGCAGGGTTGACCGCCCCGGCGCCCCCGAGGCCCCGAGCCACGGAAGCGAACGCCGCCGGACAGGTTGACCCTCGCGGTCCCGCCCTCACTCCGCCGGCAGGGTATGGCCGAGATCGGAGACGGCGCCGTCCGGCGGGTTCAGGGCCGCGACACCGGCGTCGTGCGGCATCGGGTGAGCTCCCTCGATCGCCGCTTCGAGACAGCGGATGACGGTTTCACCATCGGCGGGCTTGCACAGCAGGCAGACGGCGCCGGCATCGAGAACCCGTTGCCTGACGGTGTCGGTCGAATAGGCCGTCAGGAAGATGATCGGGAAGCGCCGGCCGGACGCGAGCAGGCGCGCTTGCAGCTCGTCGCCATTCATGCCCGGCATCCGGATGTCCGAGATCATGACCGCGGGCTCCTGGTCGAGCGGGTCGCCGAGGAACTCCGCGCCGGATGCGTAGGTGCGTGCGCGATAGCCGAACGAGCGCACCAGGCTCGCCATCGATGTCCGGACACCTTCGTCGTCGTCCACGATCGCGATGATCGGTTCTTGTGTCATGGAACTCGCCTCGCCGCGTCACGCCGTAAGGGAAAATCGCCTGACGCAGCCTCTCTCCCAGTACCTAGGGGGTCGAGGACGCTTCGGGAATCATACACAGGTTTGCCGATCGCTCCGTCCAGGTGACATGTCACGCGGTTACACAGCCCGGAGACGGCGGCGTCCGCACGATCCGGTTCCCGACCGGCCGGATCGTGGGTCGGGAGCGTCAGGGCGCAGCGACCCTGACCCGGCGTCGGGTCTCGGCGCCAGCGCTGACCGGATGCCGCACCGTGAACCTTGGTGCTTCCCTTGCGTTATCGTTCGCCGCCTGTGTTCGTGGGCGGTCAACCTGCGACGTGATCGATGCCCCTCAACACCGTGTGTCGGACCCTGAACGCCGAGATCTCCGCCGCGGAACACCGCGCCACCGCACAGGCCCGTGCCGTCAAGGCATCGCTGGCATCCGGCGAGATCAGTGGGAGCGCCGAGCAGGCCCTGTACCTGGAACTCGACCGTCTGGCGCTCCTGCGCACTCAGCTGTGGGCGGTCGACGAGATGCGGTCGTGGCCCCGGGCGGCGTGAGCCCTCGCCAGGCTCCGACGACGGTCCACCCGCCAGGATGCCACGAGGCGCGACGGCGGGGACAGGGCGAAGGGGGCGACGGCCGGCGGCCGGCCGGTCACGCCGCCGCCTCGCTGCGCTGCTCCTGCATCGAGGCCAGCGACGCTTCCAGGCGGCAGACCAGGCCCGTGGGCGCGTAGGTCAGCTTCACCTCGCCGCCGACCTCGGCCGCGAAGCTGCGCTCGATCAGCCGCGAGCCGAATCCCTTGCGCTGCGGCGCCGCGAGGATGGGCGGCCCACCCTGCTCGGACCAGATCAGGCTGAAGCGGGACTCGTCCCCCGCGAGCACGACGTGCCAGCGCAGGTCGACGATGCCGGTCTCGTTCGAGAGGGCTCCGTACTTGGCCGCGTTGGTCGCGAGCTCGTGCAGCGCGAGGGCGAGCGACAGCGCCGGCTTGGCCGCCATCAGCACGTTCGGCCCGCTGATGCGGATGCGCGCCGGGCCGGCATTCCGGTGCACGCTCAGGGCGCCCTCGACCACCTCGCCGATCGGGGCAGCCGTCCAGCTGGCCTGGGTCAGGATGTCGTGCGCCCGCCCGAGCGAGATCAGCCGCGCGGCGAAGGCCTCGCGCATCTCGTCGATGTCCGTGGCGCCGCGCAGCGTCTGGCTGGCGATCGCCTGGACCAGGGCCAGGGTGTTCTTCACGCGGTGCTGCAACTCGCTGGTGAGCAGCCGCTGATGCTCCTCGGCGCGCTTGCGCGCCGTGATGTCGAGCATGGCGCCGATCATCCGCGTCGCGCGGCCGCGCTCGTCGCGCAGGACGAAGCCGCGGTCGAGGATGTCGGCGTAGCGGCCATCCGCGCGCAGGAAGCGGTACTCGTCGCTCCAATGCTCGGTGACGCCGGCGATGACGGCGTAGATGCTGGTCTTCACCCGCTCGCGGTCGTCCGGATGGATGTGCGACTTCCACCACGACCCGCTCGGACCGACCTCGTCGGCCGTGTAGCCGAACAGGGTCTGCACGGCCTCGTTCCAGCGGATGTGATCGCTGTCCAGATCCCAGTCCCAGATCGCGTCGTTGGTGGCCCGCGCCGCCAGCCGGTAGCGCTCCTCGGCCTCGCGCAGCTCCTGCTCGGACTGCCGGCGCGCGGTGATGTCCCGCACGGTGCCGACGAAGCGCACGGTGCGCCCCTGCTCGACGATCGCCTGGCCCTGGGCCGCGACCCAGCGCTCGATCCCGTCCTCGAGCCCGAGGGTGCGGTACTCGATGTCGAAGTGGCCCGATCCGGCGGGATCGAGGGCACCCTGGACGGCCGCGTCCGCGCCCGCCCGGTCCTCCGGGTGCAGCCCGGCGAGGAACGTCGCGTAGCTGACGGGCGCAGCGGGCGAGAGCCCGAACAGCGCGCGCACGCGCGTGTCCCAGGCGAGCTCGCCCGTGACGAGGTTGTAGTCGAAGATGCCGATGCTGGTGGCCTCGGCGGCCAGCCGCAGCAGGTCCTGGGTCTTGCGCAGGTCCTCCTCGGTCTGGCGCCGGTCGTGGATGTCGCTGTCGCTGCCGAGCCAGCCGACGACCTTGCCAGCCTCGTCGCGCAAAGGCTCGGCCCGGATCAGGAACCACCGGTAGGTGCCGTCGTGGCGGCGCAGGCGCGCCTCGGTGTCGTACAGGACCCCGCGGGTGCGGGCGGTCTCCCAGACTTCCAGCAGGCCGGCCACGTCGTCCGGGTGGATGACCTCGACCCAGCCGAGCGGCAGGGCCTGCTCCGGCGTCTGGCCGGTATACTCGTACCAGCGGTCGTTCAGGTAGCTGAGGCCGCCATCCGGGTTGCCGAACCAGATGATCGCCGGCGAGAGCTCGGTCAGGACCTGGAAGCGTCCCTCGGCCTGCTTGCGCTCGTGGATGTCGAGCGAGATGCCGATCCAGCTCAGGAGCCGCCCGTCGCCGTCCCGGACCGGCTGGCCGCGCGACAGGAACCAGCGGTACTCGCCATCGGCCCGGCGCAGCGGGAACTCCACCTCGTAATGGGCCTCCGACCGGGTGGCGGCGAGCCAGGCCGCGCGAACCCGCTCCCGGTGATCCGGGTGGATCACGCCCATCCAGCTCGCCTCGCTCGTCTCGTCGGCGGCGAGGCCGGTATAGTCGTACCAATAGGCGTTGCAGTAGGTGATGGCGCCGGCGGCGTTCCCGAACCAGACCACCTGCGGGCTGACCTCGACGAGCGAGCGGAAGCGCAACGCGCCGGCGTCGCGTTCGGCGGCCTCGTCGCGCTGCCGGGTGCGGTCGCGCAGGATCTTCAGGAAGCCCAGGACCGTCCCGTCCTCGGCCTTGAGCGGCATCATCTCGCCCTGCGCCCAGAACCGCTCGCCGCTCTTGCGCAGGTGCCAGCGCTCGTCGGGGGCGCTGCCATGCGCGAGCGCCAGCCCCATCTCGGTCTCGGGGCGGTACCCCGCCCGATCCTCCGGGGTGAAGAAGGTGTGGACGGGCCGGCCGAGCATCTCGGCCTCGGTCCAGCCCATGATGCGCGCCGCCCCCTCGTTCCAGCGGCTGATCCTGCCGTGACGATCGGTGGCGACGATCGCGTAATCCGTCGCGCTGTCCAGGATCCGGTCCTGCAATTCCCGCTCGGCACGCTGCTCGCGGACGGTGCGGCGCAGCTCCAGCTGCGCCATGGTCTGGCGCGCCAGGTGCCTCAGGCTCGCCTGCTGGCGCTCGCTCAGACGGCGGGGCGTCGTGTCGAGCACGCAGAGGGTGCCGATGGCCAAACCGTCCGGGGTTTTGAGCAGGGCGCCGGCGTAGAAGCGCAGTCTGGGCGAGCCCGTCACCAGCGGATTGCCCGAGACGCGCGGATCCTGCGTGGCATCGGGCACGTGCAGGAAGTCCTGCTGGAGCAGCGCCTGCCGGCAGAACGCGCTGCCGAGCGGCGTCTCGCGCAGGCCGAGCCCGACCTCGGCCTTGAAGAACTGCCGCCCGTCGCCGATCAGGTTGACCACGGCGACCGGCGTGCCGCAGATCTCGGCCGCCAGCAGGGCGATGCCGTCGAACGCCTCCTCGCGCGGCGTGTCGAGGATCTGGTAGCGGTCGAGCGCGCGCAGGCGCGCCGTCTCCGAGGAGAGATCGCAGGCCCGGCCCGTCGCTGCGGCGGCGTCGTCGTCGAAATCCTGTGGCATGGGCGGGTGCCGACGGGCCTCCTCAGAGTGCCTGGCCGCAGGCTGGACGGAGCGCGATCAACGTGCCGGACGTGTCGTACACGGCGCCGAGCACCGTCTCGAAGTGCCGCTTGACCGCCCCGTGGCACTCGCAGGCCTTCGCCTCCAGCGCCGCCCGGTCGGACACGATGATGCGCCCGCGCCGGGCCTGCACCATTCCCTGCTGCTGCAGGCTCTTGAGCGTGCGGGTCAGGTAGGAGCGCTGCACGCCGAGCAGGTCGGCCAGGAGCTCGTGGGTGATCGGCAGCACCTCGCTGCCGAGCCGGTCCTGCAGGCTGAGAATCCAGCGGGCGCAGCGCTCCTCGATCGGGTGCAGGGCGTTGCAGGCCACCGATTGCAGAACCTGGGCGAGCAGGCAGTCGGAGTAGCGCGTGAACAGGTTGCGCAGGGCCGGCGAGGCGGCCTTCGCCTCCTGCAGGCGCTGCGTCTCCAGGCGCAGCATCGGTCCGGCGATCTGCACGACGGCCCGGCTGAAGGCCGGCAGGGAGCCCTGGCTGACCACCCCGCCGATCGCGCCCTCGTAGCCGACGGTCGCCACCTCGACCGTGCGCCCGTCCCGCATGGGAATCACCAGGGCCGCCACACTCGGTCCGCTCGGGAAGGTGATGACGGAGACGTCCTCGCCGGTCTCGAACAGCACCTCGCCGCGCCGGCACTCCCGCAGCTCCAGATGCGGCGCGAGGAGCGCGCGATCCTTGGTCCGCAGGGCCTTGAGGAGGAGGTTGCCGCTGAAGCGCGGGTCGGTCTCGGGGATCATCGGCGGCAGAGGTCGTGGTTCGGCATGTCGGCCCCTCCTAGCGCAGAGCGCGACGCCCTGTCTGTGCAAGAGTACACAATCGCCTGGAAAATCGCCTGTTTTCAGAGGCTTGCCGCAGGTTAAGCGGAACCTGGGCCCAACCCCTGCAACCTTCGGCGCCGTCAGGGTTTTTAGGCCTGACACACCACCTTGCCCAACCGGATCTCCGGTCCCGATGCCGCGATTTTTCATCGACTACGAGGACGGCGACCAGTCGCTGCGGGACGACGAGGGGGATGAGTACCCGAGCCTCGAGGACGCCCGCAACGCCGCGATCGCGGCGCTGCCCGATATCGGCCGGGAAGCGCCGCCTCAGGACGGCAAACGCACGTTCGCGGCTTATGTCCGCGACGAGTGGGGCACGCCGCTCTGTACCATCATCCTGAACCTGGATGCGACCTGCCATCCGGAGCGTCAGAGACCTCACGGTTAGGGGCCTCGGGCCCCTGTCGGCGCCTCGGTGGCGGCGCGCGTCAGTGGCTCATCATGCAGCAGACGGACGAGGCCGCGAGAAGCTGTCGGGTCACGCTTCCGAATACCCGTTCGTGGAAGCGCGAATGCCCGTAGGCGCCGGTGACGATCAGGTCCGCCTCCATGCGATGGGCGATGTCCATCAGGCAGGTCGCGACGCTGCGGGAGGCCGGCGAGCGCACGATCGTCGTTTCCGCGACTCCGCGACGCCGCAGGTAGGCGGCCACGTCCTCGGCGCCGTCCGGCGCCGCCTCCGGGCCGACCGTCGCGATGCAGACGGCCTCCGCCTGAACGAGGAGGGGGAGGCTGTCCCGCACGGCACGCCGGGCTTCGCGCGAATCCTTCCATCCGACGACGACACGGGCCGCCGCGAGCGATGCGACGCCCGACGGGACGAGGAGGACCGGGCATCCGAGCTGCAGGATCAAGTCGCCGGGTGCGAGGGCCGCGCACCAGCCTTCGCCATCGTCGGGATCCGCGCGCCCGAGCACGACGAGGTCCGCGGTGCGCGCCTGCTCCGCCAGGACCACCCGGAGGTCGCCGGGTCTGGCACGCCACGCCGCGCACGGCATGCCCTGCGTGTGCGACAGGAACACCGACTCGACCTCGGCCAGCTCGGCGGCGGCGCGGGCCTCTCCCTGATCGATGATGCGGGCGTTGATGAAGGCACCCTTGCCGTAGAGGTGGCCCGGCAGTGCCTCGCAGGCCGACACGCCGATCAGCTGCGCCGAGAGGCGCTCGGCAACCGATCGGGCGATCTCCAGCCGATTCCACGACGCAGGCGTCAAATCGAGCGGGACCATCACGGTCGTGATCGACATGGCGATCTCCACGATGGGTGATGCACAGGGCCACCATCGCCTGAGAGAAGAGTGCATCACGCTCCGGCTTGCGTTTCAAGTCCTGCCACGGGACCGGACATTGCAGGATGATCCTTGCATCGCGCGGCTCGGACGACGATCCTTGGACGCGGCAGATCACAATCAGGACGACCGCCATTATCCGGGGCCGCCGGCTCGACCAGGCGCGGGCCATGTCGGGCCCTCGATGCCGAGGCGCGGCGATCCGGTCCGGCGGGTCAGGATGTGAGGGTGAACAAGAGGCTCGTCACGGCGATCAGGCCGAGGACGGCGGTTCCGAGGCCCAAAGCCCGAACGGTCGCGCGCCGGCCATTGTCGTTGGCCGAGCCGGGAAGCTCGCGTGGCCAGCGCCGCCACTTGCGGCAACTCGAGGGCGCCTCCTCGAGAGGTCCGGTCCGGGTGACGTCAGGCTGGTGACGGCATGACATGGTCCGAGTATCGCCCATCCGCGCCGGATCGGGCAAGATGGATCGAGCGCGCGATCGTCCTCGGGGTGAGCCGGGGCGCCCGGCTGCCTCCGTCTCGCGCCCCATCGCCGGTGGCGCGTTCTCCGGCCGACGGACAGGGCGGCTGCCCGGTCCTCCGCGACGTTCATCCGCCGGGTCGGAGCGGCGACCGGTTGTTCGGTGACGGTCGCTCGGGAGCCTGGCTTCGGTGAATACCTGGCCGGCGTCATCCGCATCCTGAGCGGTGGGACCGACGTCCATATCGGTGCCGCGCCGCAATTCGCCACGGACCACGTCGTCGGACGGATCGCGGCCCGCTTGACGTCGAACGCCTCTATCGACGAGGCGGATCCGGGCGGCGAGTCGACGATCTGGAAGCGGCCCAGGAGTCCGACCGGCGGCCCGGAGCAGGATTCCAGGTATCCGCACGTCACCGAGGAGGCGTTCGCGGGCACCGAGTCCCGAGTGTTCAAGGCGCGTGCGGGTGACGTCATGATCGTCAGAGCACGCAATCCGCACCAGGCCGAGGTGACCGGCCGGAGCGAGACGCTGAACCGCATCGGCCTTGGGCGCCTTCATGGGCTGGTCCGGCGCCCGCGACCTGATCCGCTGGTCATGATCGGCGCCGCCGGGACGGAGCGTCACCCGGCCCGCGCCTCGGCGGGCGGCGAAGGGGCGCTGGATGCAGCGGATCACGGTGGCCGAGGTCAGCGGCACGAACAGCGAGGCGCGGCGCCTGATCGAGGCCGGGCAGCCGCCGGGTTTCGCCGTCTCCGCCGACCGGCAGGCCGCGGGGTGCGGGCGGCGGCCGCGCCGCTGGCAGACGTTGCCCGGCCACCCCTTGTGCGGAATCCGCTCAGCGAGACGCAGCCGCGCTCTCGCCGACGATCGGGATGCCCGCGATCGGGCATTCGGGCGTACCCACGCTCGCGCGGGTGATGCCCCGCACCGCGTCCCGGGTGCCGTCGGGGTCCTCGATCCAGCGGCGATAAAAGTCGTAGGGGCAGGCCGACAATCCGTGCCGGTTCTCGCGCGAGTTGATCATGCCCGTATAGCCGCGGTGGAGCAGCTTGAAGAGGTGGTTCTCCGATTGCCAGTGCTGGCGCGCGTCGCGGATCAGGAACTTCGACAAGGCAGCGTACTGGATGCCGTTCTCCTCCTCGCCGCACTCGCCGAGCGTGCGCCCGTCGAAGCCGATCACCGCCGAGTGACCGAAATAGGTGTAGACCCCGTCGAAGCCGGCGGCGTTCGCCACCGCCACGTAGACATTGTTGGCGAAGGCCATGGCCTTCGACATCAGGATCTGCTGCTCCTTGGCCGGATACATGTAGCCCTGGCAGCGGATGATCAGCTCCGCCCCCCGCATGGCGCAGTCGCGCCAGATCTCGGGGTAATTGCCGTCGTCGCAGATGATCAGGCTGACCTTGAGGCCCTTCGGGCCGTCGGAGACGTAGGTGCAGTCGCCGGGGTACCAGCCCTCGATCGGCACCCAGGGCATGATCTTGCGGTACGTCTGGACGATCTCGCCCCGGTCGTTCATCAGGATGAGCGTGTTGTAGGGCGCCTTGTGCGGGTGCTCCTCGTGGCGCTCGCCGGTGAGCGAGAACACGCCCCACACCTTCGCCCGACGGCAGGCCTCGGCGAAGATCGCGGTCTCCTCGCCGGGGATCACCGCGGCGGTGTCGAACATCTCGGTGGCATCGTACATGATGCCCTGCGTCGAGTATTCGGGGAACACGATCAGGTCGAGGCCCGGCAGCCCGGACTTCACGCCCACCACCATCTCGGCGATCCTGTGGCAATTGGCGATCACCTCCGCCTTGGTGTGCAGGCGTGGCATCTTGTAGTTGACGACGGCGACGCCGACGCTGTCGTGGCTGCTCGAGATGTCACCGTGATGCATGGCGGATCTCCCGACGTGAGGATTCGTGAGGTGAGCCCTCCCGCTCGATGCGAACCGTCCGGGGACAGGGGATGGCGCGGGCTCTCCTCTCCCGGGCGGAAGAGGGCGACCCGCGCGTCCGCTGGCTCCGGACAGTCCTCCTTTGGCGCGAGGGCGAACGACGTCAGTGGCTGATCATCCACGGCCGCGCGGCCGGGAAGCCCTTGGCGGCGGCCGGGGCCGTACTCGCCTTCGGTGCGCAGCAGCCGCAGCCGGCGCCGTGGCTGCGCTTCGGCGCGTGGCGGCTCCGCTCGTTGGTGGCGTGGGCCGCCCTCACGCCCGCCTCCATCGCCGACAGGCGCGGCGCGGTGAGGAAGGCGCGCGCGCATGCCGCGCCGCAATCCGGGCAATCGTGCGGATCGCGGAACTGCGCCATCGGGCGCAGGACCGTGAACGGGCCGCAGGAGTCGCAAGCATAGTCGTAGACCGGCATGCTACTTGTCCGGCGAGATCGGCATCTGGACCGAGCCGTCGAGGTATTGCACCGGCCCGGCGGCGCTCGGGTTGATGTCGAAGTCGAAGATGCCGGTCGGCAGCCACAGGGTGGCGCAGGCATTCGGCACGTCGACGACGCCCGAGATGTGGCCCTGCACCGGCGCGGTGCCGAGGATCGAATAGGCCTGGGCGCCCGAATAGCCGAACTTCTTCAGGTACTCGATCGCGTTGAGGCAGGCCTGGCGGTAGGCCACCGTCACGTCGAGATAGTGCTGGCCGCCGCTCTCGTCGACCGAGATGCCCTCGAAGATGAGGTGGTCGTCGAAGCGCGGGACGATCGGCGACGGCTTGAAGATCGGATTCCGGATCCCGTACTTCGCCATGCCGTCCTTGATGACCTCGACCTTGAGGTGGACCCAGCCCGCCATCTCGATCGCGCCGCAGAAGGTGATCTCGCCGTCGCCTTGGCTGAAATGCAGGTCGCCCATCGAGAGGCCGGCCCCCGGGACGTAGACCGGGAAGTAGATCTTCGAGCCGCGCGACAGGTCCTTGATGTCGCAATTGCCGCCGTGCTCGCGCGGCGGGACGGTGCGGGCGCCCTCCGCCGCCGCCTTGGCCTTCGCCTCGCCGATGAGCCGGCCCATATGGGCGGTCGGGCCGAAGGGCGGGTTGGCGAGGCCCGGGACCCGGGTCGGGTTGGTGGCGATCAGCGCGGTCTCGCGCGCGTTCCAGGTGGCGAGCAGCTTGGGATCGGGCAGGCAGCCGATCAGGCCGGGATGGATCAGGCCGGGGAAGCGCACGCCCGGGACGTGGCGCGACTTCGTGAATAGGCCCTCGAAGTCCCAGATCGACTTCTGGGCGAGCGGGAAATGGTCGGTGAGGAAACCGCCGCCGTTCTGCTTGGAGAAGAAGCCGTTGAAGCCCCATTGCGACTCGGGCTTCGCGCCGATGTCGAGGAGGTCGACCACCAGGAGGTCGCCGGGCTCGGCCCCCTCGACGCCGATCGGGCCGGACAGGAAGTGCACGATCGACAGGTCGATGTCGCGCACGTCGTCGGCCGAGTCATCGTTCTTGATGAACCCGCCGGTCCAGTCGTAGGTCTCGACGATAAAGTCCTGGCCGGGCTTCACGTAAGCGACCATCGGGATGTCGGGGTGCCAGCGGTTGTGCACACTGTCGTTCTCGTAGGCCGACTGCGTCAGGTCGACCTTGATCAACGTCTCGGGCATGCGTTTCCCTTTCCCTCGAGCGGGGGTTCCCCGGCTGGCCGGCCGGGATCGTCGTCGCGGGAGCGCGTGGCCCTCCCGCGGGATTCGGGATCAGACCGACAGGTAGCGGGCGACCTTCGCCTCATCGATGTCGGCGCGGGCCTCCTCGTGGACGATCGCGCCGTTCTCGATCACCAGCACCCGGTCGGCGATGTCGAGGGCGAAGCTGAGCACCTGCTCGGAGACGACGATCGAGAGCCCGCGCGCGTCGCGGATCGTCTTGAGCGTGCGGCCCATCTCGCGGATGATCGAGGGCTGGATGCCCTCGGTCGGCTCGTCGAGGAGCAGCACCTTCGGCCGGCTCGCCAGCGCTCGGGCGATGGCGAGCTGCTGCTGCTGGCCGCCCGACAGGTTGCCGCCGCGCCGGCCCTTCATCTCAAGGAGCACCGGGAACATCGCGTAGAGGTCCCCCGGCACCCTGGACTCGCCGGTGACGGTCAGGCCGGTCTCGATGTTCTCCTGAACCGTCATGGTGGAGAAGATCATGCGGCCCTGCGGCACGTAGGCGAGGCCCTGGGCGACACGCTGGTGGCTCTTCAACGCGGTCACGTCCTGGCCGTCGACCCCGATCGTGCCGCTCTTCGCCGGCAGGATGCCCATCAGCGTCCGCATCAGGGTCGACTTGCCCATGCCGTTGCGGCCCATCACGGCGACGATCTCGCCCTGCGCCACGGTGAGGTCGATGCCGTGCAGCACCTCGCTCTGGCCGTAGGCCGCATGCAGGCCGGCGACGGCAAGTGCCGGTGCGACGCGTGGTGCCACGACGGCGGTGGAAGAGGGCGCGGTCTGGAGCATGGCGTTTCCTCCCCTCAATGCCCGAGATAGACTTCGACCACCTTCGGGTCGTTCTTGACGCGCTCCATCGAGCCCTCGGACAGGACCTTGCCCTGGTGCAGCACCGTGACCCGGTGGGCGATGTCCTCGACGAACTTCATGTCGTGCTCGATGACGAGCACCGAGCGGCCCTTGATGATCTGGTGCAGCAATTCGGCGGTCTTCTTGCGCTCGGCGACGCTCATCCCGGCCACCGGCTCGTCGAGCATCAGGAGCTCCGGGTCCTGGATCAGCAGCATGCCGATCTCGAGCCACTGCTTCTGGCCGTGGCTCAGGAACTCCGCCCGCTGGTCGAGCTGATCCTTGAGGAAGATCATCGAGGCGATCTCGTGGATGCGGTCGCGCACCTCGGCGTCGCGCTTGAACATCAGCGCACCGAGCACGCTGCGCCCGCGCGGGAACGAGATCTCCAGGTTCTCGAACACCGTGAGGTCGTCGTAGATCGAGGGAGTCTGGAACTTGCGCCCGACCCCGGCCTGGACGATGGCGCTCTCCGAGAGCCGGGTCAGCTCGGTGCCCTTGTACCTGATCGAGCCCGAGGTCGCCCGGGTGCGGCCGCAGATCAGGTCGAGCACCGTGGTCTTGCCGGCACCGTTGGGGCCGATGATGACCCGGATCTCGTCCGGATCGACGTAGAACGACACGTCGTTGACCGCCTTGAACCCGTCGAAGGAGACGGTCAGGGCCTCGACCGCGAGGAGGAAGTCCGGGGCGCCGGCGGTGGCGCCGGGGAGGAGGGCGGCGTTCATCGAGACAATCCTCACTCGGCGGTGGCGCCCCGGGGCAGCGCGGCGGGGGCGGGGGCCGCCTTGGGGCGGCGGGTCAGACGCGGCTCGATCTGCTGGCGCCAGATGCCGGCCAGACCGTCGGGGAAGGCGAGCACGACGGCGATGAACAGCGCGCCGAGGCCGAACAGCCAGAGCTCGGGGAAGGATTCGGAGAAGGTGGTCTTGGCCCAGTTGACGAGCAGCGTGCCGTAGATCGCGCCGAGCAGCGACAGCCGCCCGCCGATCGCGGCGTAGATCACCATCTCGATCGACGGCACGATGCCGACGAAGGACGGCGACATGAAACCGACCTGGAGCGTGAACATCGCGCCGCCGACCGCCGCGAAGGCCGCCGCGAGGCAGAAGGCGAAGATCTTGAAGCTCGCGACGCTGTAGCCGGAGAAGCGGACCCAGTCCTCCTTGTCGCGCATCGCCACCAGGATGCGGCCGAGCTTCGAGCGCTTGACGTATTGCGCCATCAGCACGCAGGCGACGAGCAGCCCGCCATTGACGAAGTAGAGGATGGTCTTTGCCGAGTCGGTGCGGATGTCCCAGCCGTGAAGGGTGCGCAGGTCGGTGATGCCGTTGATGCCGCCGGTATAGCCCTGCTGGCCGATGATCAGGATGGTCAGGATCGCGGCGATCGCCTGGGTGATGATCGCGAAGTAGGTGCCGCCGACCCGGCGCTTGAACATCGCCGCGGCGATGACGAAGGCGAACGCAGTCGGCACCAGCACGACCGCGATCAGCGTCAGCGGCAGGCTCTTGAACGGCGTCCAGAACCAGGGCAGCGCGGTGATCTGGTTCCAGTCCATGAAGTCCGGGATGCCGGGAGTGGACTGGATCTTCGTGTTCTCGACTGAGGACGCCTCCAGCTTGAGGTACATCGCCATGCAGTAGCCGCCGAGGCCGAAGAACACGCCCTGGCCGAGCGACAGGATCCCGCAAGTGCCCCAGCAGATGACGAGGCCGAGCGCCACGAAGGCGTAGGTGAGGTACTTGCCGACGAGGTTGAGCCGGAACCCGTCGAGCAGGATCGGGAAGACGCAGAAGATCAGGGCGCAGAGGAGGGCGAGACCCGCCCATTCCAGCGGCCTCAGGAACGGGTTGTCGTTGAGGGTCGGGAGTTTCATCGATCGGATTCCTCAGCGCCGGACCTTGAGGGTGAAGAGGCCCTGGGGCCGCAGCATCAGGATCACCACGACGGCGAGCAGGGTGATGACCTTCGCGGTCGAGCCGGAGAGGAAGAATTCGAGGGTCGATTGGGTCTGCGAGATCGAGAAGGCCGACGCGATGGTGCCGAGCAGGCTGGCGGCGCCGCCGAAGACCACGATCAGGAAGGTGTCGACGATGTAGAGCTGGCCCGAGGTCGGCCCGGTCGACCCGATCATCGTGAAGGCCGAGCCGGCGATCCCGGCAATGCCGCAGCCCAGCCCGAAGGTGAGGCGGTCGACCCGTCCGGTATCGATGCCGACGGCGCCGGCCATGACCCGGTTCTGCATCACTGCCCGGACCTGCTTGCCGTATCGGGATGCGAACAGCAGGCCCGCGACCGCCAGGGTGATCAGCACCGTGATCGCCATCACGACCAGGCCGTTGATCTGGATCTCGATCGTGTCTGTCGCCTGGATCGAGCCCATCATCCAGGACGGCAGCTCGACGCCGACCTCGCGGGCGCCGAAGATCGAGCGGTAGGCCTGCTGGAGGATCAGCGACAGGCCCCAGGTGGCGAGCAGCGTGTCGAGGGGCCGCTTGTAGAGGTGGCGGATCAGCCCCCATTCGACCAGCATTCCGAGCGCCCCGGAGGCCAGGAAGGCCAGCGCCATCGCGACGAAGAACGAGACCGGGAACAGGCTCGGCAGGTAGGCCTGGAAGAATGTCGAGCACAGATAGGTCATGTAGGCGCCGAGGATCATGAACTCCCCGTGCGCCATGTTGATCACGCCCATCTGGCCGAAGATGATCGCAAGGCCGAGGGCCATCAGCACGTAGACCGAGAACAGGATCAGGCCGGCGAAGCCCTGCATGGCGAAGATCGCGCCGAGATCGCCGAGCGAATAGTCACCGAACATGGGTGGGCTCCGGCTGGAGATTTTTGGGGATGTCTCGTGGGGGACGTGCGCCCGAACCCTCCCCCGCAGAGCAGGGGAGGGTTGGGCCTGTGCCCTACTGGTACCCCTTCGGGAACGGGTTCGGCTCGATCAGGTCGGCGCTCTCGTAGACGACCTCGAACTGACCGTTGGGCAGCGCCCGGCCGACCCAGGTCTTCGACCACAGGTGATGGTTCGGGTGGATGCGCACGTAGCCCTCGGGCGCGCCCTTGAACTCGATCCCGTTTGACGCCGCCGCGACCTTGTCGACGTCGAACGAGCCGGCCTTCTCGACGGCGAGCTTCCACAGGTAGGGCCCGAGATAGGCAGCCTGCGTCACGTCGCCGATCACCGTCTTCTCGCCCCACATTTTCTTGAAGGCGGCGACGAACTTCTCGTTGTTCGGGTTCTTGAGCGACTGGAAGTACTTCATGCAGGCATAGGCCCCGGCGATGTTCTCGCCGCCGATGCCGTCGATCTCGTCCTCGGTGACGGAGATCGTCATCAGCACCTGCTTCGACAGGTCGATGCCGGCCGCCTTGAGCTGCTTGTAGAACGCCACGTTCGAGCCACCGACCACGTCGGCGAAGATCACGTTCGGCTTGGTCAGCTTGATCTTGTTGATGACCGAGTTGAACTGGGTATGACCGAGCGGAAAATATTCCTCGCCGACGACCTTGCCCTTCAGCACGTTCTCGACGTGCTTGCGGGCGATCTTGTTCGAGGTGCGCGGCCAGATATAGTCCGAGCCGATGAAGAAGAACGTCTTGGCGTCCTTCTCCTTCGCCACCCAGTCGAGGCTGGCGAGGATCTGCTGCGTCGCCTCCTGGCCGGTATAGATGACGTTCTTCGACTCTTCCAGGCCCTCGTAGAAGGTCGGGTAATACAGCATGCCGTTATACTGCTCGAAGACCGGCAGCACCGCCTTGCGCGAGGCCGAGGTCCAGCAGCCCATCACGGCCGCGCACTTGTCGTTGACGAGGAGCTTCTTCGCCTTCTCGGCGAAGGTCGGCCAGTCGGAGGCGCCGTCCTCCTGGATCACCTTGATCTTGCGGCCGAGCACGCCGCCTGCCTGGTTGATCTCCTCGATCGCGAGCTTCTCCGCCTGCTGCGCCCCGGTCTCGGAGATCGCCATCGTGCCGGTGACCGAGTGCAGGATGCCGACCGTCACCTCGGTATCGGTCACCGCGAGGCCGGTCGTGTTGACGGAGGCGGTCGGCGGACCTGCGGCCTGCGCGAGGCGCGGCAGGAGCGAGGCCGCCGGCACCGCCGCGAGCCCCATCAGCAGCCGGCGCCGCAACGCCGATTCGAGGCCTCCACCGTTCTCAGCCATCGTCCTCTCCTGTCGTCCCGCTCGGGCGTCCCGTCCGGTTCGGTCCCGGTGCGGCCGGATCTCAGGCTAGGTGGCGTTTTGCGCCGCAGCATATACGCGTTTTTGCGTATTCCGCGCCGCGCGTAAGCCGGACAGGATCATGCACCCCGATCCCGCGCGCTCATGCATGGCGCCGCAGCGGGCGCGAGACGGAGGCTCATGCCCGGACGCCAGCGCATCATCCCGGTCCGCCGCGAGTACAACCAGTGGGTCGCGAACGAGACCCTGGAGGATTTCGCGCTGCGCTTCACGGCGAAGCGCGCCCGGCGCTGGTCGGGCCTGCGGGTCGCCCAGACGGCGCTCGGCTCGGTCGCCTTCCTGGCGCTGGAGGCGATCGGCGGCACCCTGATCCTGTCGAGCGGCTTCACCAACACGCTCTTTGCCGTGCTCACGGTCGGGCTGGTGATCGTCCTCACCGGCGTGCCGGTGAGCGTCTACGCCGCCCGCCACGGGCTCGACGTCGACCTGCTCACCCGGGGCGCGGGCTTCGGCTATATCGGCTCGACGATCACCTCGCTCATCTACGCGAGCTTCACCTACCTGTTCTTCGCCATCGAGGCCGCCATCCTGGCGCTCGCCCTCGAGCTCGGTTTCGGGCTGCCGGTCGCGATCGGCTATCTCGTGAGCGCGCTGGCGGTGATCCCGCTCGTCACCTACGGCATCACCCTGATCAGCCGGTTCCAACTCGTGACGCAGCCGGCCTGGCTCGCGCTGAACCTGCTGCCGGTCGTCGTCATCGCGGCTTCCGCGGATGCACCGCTCGCGGCCTGGATGGATCACGCCGGCCTCGCGGGCGAGCGCGGCCAGGGCTTCGATCTCCTCCTCTACGGCTCGGCTTGCGGGATCCTGTTCGCGCTCATCGCGCAGATCGGCGAGCAGGTGGACTTCCTGCGCTTCGTGCCGCCGGAAGAGCCGGGCCGGCGCTGGCGCTGGTGGAGCGCCGTGCTCGGGGCCGGGCCGGGCTGGATCCTGCCGGGCGGCCTCAAGATCCTGCTCGGCTCGTTCCTCGCCGTCTTAGGCCTATCCCACGGCGTGCCGCCGGAGCGCGCCAGCGAGCCGACGCAGATGTACGCGGTCGCCTTCGGCTACGTCGTCTCCACACCCGGGGCCGCCATCGCGCTCACCACCCTGTTCGTGGTGCTGTCGCAGCTCAAGATCAACGTGACCAACGCCTATGCGGGCTCGATCGCGTGGTCGAACTTCTTCTCCCGCCTGACCCACAGCCATCCGGGGCGGGTGGTCTGGCTCGTCTTCAACGTCGCCATCGCGCTCCTGCTGATGGAACTCGGCGTCTACAAGACCCTGGAGCGGACGCTGGGCATCTACGCCCTCGTGGCCGCGGCCTGGATCGGGGCGCTCGTCGCGGATCTCGCGGTCAACAAGCCCCTCGGCCTGTCGCCGCCCGGCATCGAGTTCAAGCGCGCCCACCTCTACGACGTGAACCCGGTCGGCACCGGCGCGATGGCGCTCGCCTGCCTCGTCGCCGGCCTCGCCCATGCGGGCCTGCTCGGCCCGGTGGCGCAGGCCTTCGC
>JAEWKL010000127.1 GCA_023386115.1 Pseudomonadota bacterium | reverse complement strand
TGGCGGGTACCCGGGGGCAAACGCCGCGGGCCCCCCCGGGGGGCCGCGGCGGCGGCGTCAGGGCGGCGGCGCGGGCCGCCAGCTCGGCCTCCTCGACCAGGAGGTCGATGCGCCGGCCTTCGACGTCGAGCCGGATGCGGTCTCCGGTGCGCACCAGCGCCAGCGGCCCGCCGACCGCCGATTCCGGCGTGACGTGCAGCACGATCGTGCCGAAGGCGGTGCCGCTCATCCGGGCATCCGAGATCCGCACCATGTCCTTGACGCCGGCCCGCGCCAGCTTCTTCGGGATCGGCAGGTAGCCGGCCTCCGGCATGCCCGGCGCGCCCTTCGGCCCGGCATTGCGCAGGACCAGCACGTCGTCGGCCGACACGTCGAGGTCGGGATCGTCGATCCGCGCCGCCATGTCGGGGATCGAGTCGAACACCAGGGCCCGCCCCTCGTGCTGGAGCAGGCGCGGCGTCGCGGCCGAGTGCTTGATCAGCGCGCCGCGCGGCGCGAGGTTTCCGGTGAGCACCGCCATGGCGCCGACCGGCTTGATCGGCTGGCCCGGCGAGCGGATCACGGTCTGGCCCGGCACGTCCTCGGCCGCCGCCACCACGTCGCGCAAGGTGGCGCCCGTCACCGTCGGGGCGTCGAGGTCGATCAGGTCGCCCAGTTCGCGCAGCAGCTTCGGCACGCCGCCGGCATGGTGGAAATGCTCCATATAGTGGTCGCCCGAAGGCTTCAGGTCGACCAGCACCGGCACTTCGCGGCCGATCTGGTCGAGGCTCGCGAGGTCGAGATCGATGCCGGCGCGGTTCGCCATGGCGGTGAGGTGGATCACCCCGTTGGTCGAGCCGCCGATCGCCTGCATCACGACTTGCGCGTTGCGGATCGAGGCCGGGGTCAGGATCTGGCTCGGGCGCGGGCCGCCGGTCTTCGCCATCGCGGCGGCGCAGGCCCCGCTCGCCTCGGCGAGGCGGATGCGCTCGGCATGGGGCGCCGGAATCGTGCCGGCCATCGGCAGGGCGAGCCCCATCGCCTCGATCATGCAGGCCATGGTCGAGGCGGTGCCCATCACCATGCAGGTGCCGACGGACGGGGCGAGCCGTCCGTTGACGGTCTCGATCTCCTGCTCGTCGATCTCGCCGGCCCGGTGGGCGCCCCAGAGGCGCCGGCAATCGGTGCAGGCGCCCAAAACCTCGCCGCGGTGATGGCCGACCACCATCGGGCCGACCGGGATCACCACGGTCGGGAGGTCGACGGAGGCCGCCGCCATCACCTGGGCCGGCAGGGTCTTGTCGCAGCCGCCGATGACGATCACCGCGTCCATCGGCTGGGCGCGGATCATCTCCTCGGTGTCCATCGCCATCAGGTTGCGCAGGTACATCGAGGTCGGGTGGGCGAAGCTCTCGTGAATCGAGATCGTCGGAAACACCATCGGCATCGCGCCGGCCAGCATCACCCCGCGCTTGGCCGCCTCGATCAGCTGGGCGGCGTTGCCGTGGCAGGGATTGTAGTCGGAGGCGGTGTTGGTGATGCCGACAATCGGCCGGTCGAGGGCGTCGTCGGAATAGCCCGCGGCCTTGATGAAGGCCTTGCGCAGGAACAGCGAGAAGCCCGCATCCCCGTAGCTGGTCAGTCCCTTGCGCAAGCCCTTGCCCATCGCGTGCTCCTCCCGGCAATCCACCCCGGGTTCTACGGGCGACCGGAGGATTGTCAATGAAACTCGCCGTTTCTCGAAATCATGCGCCCAGCCACGGGTGACGGCACGGCAGCGTTATTGACAATCCTCCGACCACCACGGACGATGCGCCCAACAATCACCAGGGGAGGACGACCGGATGGGCAGCGCGCGCGCCGGGTGGGCGGCCATGATCGGGGCGGGCCTGCTGACGGCAGGCTCGGCTCTCGCGGCGGAGCCGGTCCAGATCACGATGTGGTCGAACTGGCCCGACGAGCCGGCCAAGAAGGAATGGGTGACGGCGCGGGTCCGGGACTTCGAGGCCACGAACAAGCAGTGCAGCGTCAAGCTGAGCTTCATCCCGAAAGCCGACATCTACACGCAGGCCAAGTCCGCCGTGCGCACCGGCCAGGCGCCGGACGTGTTCTACATGGAGCCGGACCAGCCCGAGTTCCTGGCCGGCGGCTTCCTCGAGCCGCTCGACGGCCATGTCGACCTGTCGCGGCTGGAGGATTGGGCCAAGCCGGCCTGGACCAGCAAGGGCAAGGTCTACGGCCTGCCGGTCGAGGCCTACACGGTCGAGCTGTACTACAACAAGGACCTGGTGAAGAAGGTCGGCGTCGAGGTGCCGCCCTCGTTCCAGCTCAGCCAGGACGGCTTCGCCGACCTCGTCCGGAAGGGCGCGGCGGCCGGCATCACGCCGGTGTCGCAGGGGGTCGGCGACCGGCCGTTCCCGGGCGGGCTGGTGCTGTTCGAGTCGCTCCTGCGCAAGCTCGGCCCGGAGGATTACGGCAAGCTCTTGAACGGCGCCCTGTCCTTCAAGGATCCCCGCGTCCTCGCGGTGATGACCTGGTTCAAGGGGCTGGTCGATGCCGGCGCCTACCCGAAGAGCTTCGCGACGTTGAAGCTCGGCGAGTCGCACTACTACTTCTACCAGAAGCCCGGGGCGCTCACCTTCCCGGATCCGAGCTGGTTCACCGGGCGCGCCTTCGCGCCGCCGGAGAGCGGCGGCATGCCGGCCGACTTCCCCCTCGGCATCATGCAGTTCCCCGCCATGGAGGGGGGCCTTTGCCCGACCTGCAAGACCCTCGCGGTCGCCGGCAGCTTCGTCATGTATTCCCGGGGCAAGAACAAGGACTGCGCCGGCGCCCTCCTCAACGCCATGGCCACCCCGGGCAACGGCAACAAGTGGATGGAGCAGGTCTCGCTCCAGACCGGACTCAAGACCGATCCGTCGGCGATCAAGTCGAGCCGGGCTGAGTATTTCGCCGAGCTGAATGCGCGCAACAAGGACGTGACGTATTTCTTCGGCACGCCGCTCCTGTATTACCGCGCGAAGTGTGCCGAGACCTACACCCAGGTGATGAACAACGCCTTCCCGGCGGGCCTGATCGGCGTCGACGAGGCCGCCGCCAAGATGGATGCGGCCTGCCGCAAGGGGAGCTGACGCGGTGGCCGACACCGCGACCCCGGCGGCTGCGAGGGTCGCGCGGGCCGTGCCCACTCCAAAGGCGGGCCGGATGGCGGATCCGCGCCGCGCGGGCCTGCCCGTCCTCCTCGTCTTCCTGGCGCCCGCGCTCCTCGTTTATCTCGGGCTCACCGCCTATCCGGCGGTGCGGACGATTCTCGACAGCCTGTTCACGATCGAGGGGCTGGAGCGCAGCTACGTCGGGTTGTCCAATTACCGCGACCTCATCAGCGACGAGACGTTCTGGGTCGCGGTGCGCAACACCTTCGTGTGGGCCTTCGTGGCCCCGGTCCTCGACGTCGCGACCGGCCTGCTGCTCGCGCTGGCGCTCTATGCCGGCGTGCCGTTCGCGCGGTTCCTGCGGGTCGCCTGGTTCACGCCGGTGCTCCTGTCCTACGTCGTGGTCGCGATCCTCTGGATGTGGCTCTACAACTACGATTGGGGCGTGGTGAACGAGGCGCTTCGCGCCGTCGGGCTCGGGTCGCTCGCCCGCTCCTGGCTCGGCGACCCGAACACCGCGCTCGCCGCCCTCATCGTGACGCATGCCTGGAAATGGGCCGGCTTCAATATGGTGGTGTGCCTGGCGGCGATCCACTCGCTCCCCTCCGAGGTGCTGGAGGCGGCCGAGCTCGACAATTGCGGCTGGGGCGCGAAGCTGCGCCACGTCATCGTGCCGATGCTGCGGCCGACGCTCCTCAACCTCTACGTCCTCGCCTTCATCGGCAAGATGAAGGTCTTCGACCTCGTCTGGATCATGACCGGCGGCGGCCCGCTCTGGGCGACCGAGACGGTGTCGACCTACGTCTACAAGCGCGCCTTCAACTGGAACACCTTCGACCTCGGCTATCCGTCCGCCATCGCGACCGTGTGGTTCGGCGTGGTCTGCGCCGCGGTCATGATCCTCAACCGGGTCTTCAAGTCCCGCGAGCGGCTGGAGTATTGAGGATGCGCGCCCCCCTCGCCCCGCCACGGGGCGGCTTCCTCGCGAGCCGGACCGCGCTCGGCCTCGTCATCGCCGCCTACACGGCCTACACGCTCGGGCCGTTCCTGTGGCTCGCCACCATGTCGGTGCGCACCACCGGCGAGATCTCGGCCGACCATTACGCCTGGCCCAAGACCTTCCACTGGGAGCAGTTCCGGGTCGCCTGGGTCGATTCCGACTTCGCCACGTATTTCTGGAACTCGACGATCGTCGTCGTGACGGCGGTCGCCGCCGTGACGCTGATCGGCGCCGCCGCCGCCCACGCGCTCGCCCGCTACCGCTTCCCCGGCAACCGCCTCATCTACGGCATCCTGTTCTCGTCGATCATCTTCCCGCCGCAGATCACCCTGATCTCGCTCTATCAGATCCTTGTCGATTACGGCCTCTACAACAGCCTGATCGGCCTGACGCTGGTCTACGTCTCGCTGCAGCTGCCGCTGACCGTCTACCTGCTCGAAGGCTTCTTCGCCCGCATCCCTCAGGATCTGTTCGACGCGGCGAAGATGGACGGCTACGGCGACATCGAGATCTTCCGCCGCATCGTCCTGCCGATCGGCATGCCGGCGATCGCCACCACGCTGATCCTGAACTTCATCCAGCTCTGGAACGAGTTCCTGTTCGCGGTGGTGCTGGTCACCGATCCGGACAAGCGCACCCTGCCGATCGGCATCCGCGCCTTCATGGGCGACCATTTCCAGGACATCGGCATGATCGCCGCCGGGGTGATGATCTCGGTCGTCCCGGTGATCGTCGCCTACGTCTTCTTCTCCGAGAAGCTGATCCGCGGCATGACCGCGGGCGCCGTCAAGTAAGGGATACGGGATGGCCGTCGTCCAGCTCTCCAAGATCTGCAAGCGCTACGGCTCGGCCGGACCCATCGTCGTCGACAACGTCGACGTCACGGTGGGCGACGGCGAGTTCATGGTGCTGCTCGGGCCGTCCGGCTGCGGCAAGTCCACCACCCTGCGGATGATCGCCGGGCTCGAGACGATCTCGTCCGGCACGCTGTCGATCGACGGGCGGATGGTGAACGACGTGCCGGCCAAGGACCGCGACATCGCCATGGTGTTCCAGTCCTACGCCCTCTACCCGCACATGAGCGTCGCCGAGAACCTCGCCTTCGGGTTGCGCCGCCGCCGCACCCCGAAGGCGGAGATCGAGCGGCGGGTGGCGGAGGTCGCCGGCACCTTAGGGCTCACGCCCTATCTCGCGCGCAAGCCGCAGGCCCTCTCGGGCGGGCAGCGCCAGCGCGTCGCGCTCGGGCGCGCCATGGTGCGCGAGCCGATGGTCTTCCTCTTCGACGAGCCCTTGTCGAACCTCGACGCGGCCCTGCGCGTCGCCACCCGCAACGAGCTGATCAAGCAGCACCATCGCCTCGCCGCGACGATGATCTACGTCACCCACGATCAGGTCGAGGCGATGACGATGGGGACGCGGATCTGCGTGATGAATGGCGGCCGCGTCGCCCAGGTCGGCGCGCCGCTCGACGTCTACTGGAACCCGGCCGACACCTTCGTCGCCCGCTTCCTCGGCTCGCCGCCGATGAACCTGTTCACCGTGCCGGTCGTCGGAGCCCGCATCGGCACCGCCGCGATCGAGGCGCCGCTCACGCGCTGGAGCGACGCCGCCCTGGCGGCGCTCGGGCAGCGGGAGGCCGTGTTCGGGGTGCGGGCCGAGGACCTGCACCTCGCCGCCGACGCCGCGGGAG
>JAEWKL010000118.1 GCA_023386115.1 Pseudomonadota bacterium | reverse complement strand
CACTGCCCACCCCGCGCTCCCCCCCCCCCCGGGGGGGGGGTGGGTCGGCGTCGGCGCGTCAGCCTTCCGCCGGCTTCGCTTCGGCCTTCGGGCCGCCCTTGGCCACGCCCACCAGGGCCGGGCGCAGGACGCGGTCGCCGATGACGTAGCCCGACTGCACCACCTGCACGACCGTGCCGGAAGTGACGTCGGGGTTGGGCACCTCGAACATCGCCTGGTGCAGGTTGGGGTCGAAGCGCTGCCCTTGCGGGTCGACCCGCTTCACGCCGTGGCGCTCCAGGGTCTTGAGCAGGTCGCGCTCGGTGAGCTCGATCCCGTCGACGAGCGCCTTGAGCGGGCCCTCGGCACCCGCGCGGGCATCGGCCGGCACGCTCTCGAGGGCGCGGCGGATGTTGTCGGCGGCGTTGAGCATGTCGCGGGCAAAGTTCGTCACCGCGTAGGTGCGGGCATCCGCCACCTCGCGCTCCGTGCGCCGGCGCAGGTTCTCCATGTCGGCGAGCGTGCGCAGCAGCTTGTCCTTGAGGTCGAGCTTCTCGGCCTCGAGCGCGGCGAGCGCGTCGGCTCTCTGGGCGGCCTCCGGCGCGGAGGCGGGAGCGCCCTCGGCAGCTTCAGGCTCGTAAGCCCGCGCGGCGTTCTCCGTGTCGTTCGGCGTCATCGTCATTCCGAAAAAGGGGTCTGGGAGTGACCCCGATATCAGGTGCGAGGCCGGCGAAATCAAGCTTCGCCGGCCACCGGGGCCGCCGCGCTCGGATCGTCCTTAAGGGCTTGCCTGCCCGCGCCGCGCCGGCCCCGGTCGCCGCGGGGCAGGTCCGCCTCGAACACCGCCATCACCGCCCGCCGGATGGTGGCCTGGCGGTCGGGCTGGGTCACCTTGGTGCCGGTGAGGTCGGTGACGTAGAACACGTCGACCGCCCGCTCGCCGAAGGTCGCGACATGGGCCGAGGTGATGTTGAGGTTGAGCCGGCCGAGCGCCGAGGTGAGATCGAACAGCAGGCCGGGCCGGTCGAGGCCGGAAATCTCCAAGACCGTCTCGCGGGCCGAGAGCGCATTGTCGATCGACAGGTCGGGAGCGACCTGGAAGGTGCGCGGCCGGTCCTTCACCGGGTGCTTGTCGGCGACGAGGTCGGCAATGCGGATCTCGCCCTTCAGCGCCCGCTCGATCGCGGTGGCGATGCGGCCGGCCCGGCGCAATTCGTCCTCGTCGCGCTCGAAGGCCCGCGACAGGGTGATGGTGTCGAGCACGAAGCCGTCGGCGGTGGTGAAGATCTGCGCGTCGACGATGTTGCCGCCCGACGCCGCGCAGGCCCCGGTGAGGATCGCGAGCAGGCGCGGATGGTCCGGCGAGTAGACGCAGAGCTCGGTGACGCCGCGCGACAGGTCGGTCTCGAAGATGGTGGCGACGGTGTTGCCCGCCTCGGTCGCCGCCCGGATGAAGCGGGCGTTCTTGAGCTGGCGCCCGGCATCGACCTTGAGCCAGTAATGCGGGTAGTGCCGGCCCGCATAGGCGTCGAACTCCTCGGCCGTCCAGTCCGCAAGCTGCTCGCGCAGGCGCATCTGGATCAGCCGCACCCGGTCGGTGCGCGGGATCTCCGAGCGCCCGCCCGACAGGACCATCTCGGTCTCGTAGTAGAGGGTGCGCAGGAGCGTCGCCTTCCAGGCGGTCCAGGTGCCGGGACCGACGGCCTTGATGTCGGCGATGGTGATGACCAGGAGGAGCTTCAGCCGCTCCAGGCTCTGCACCACGCCCGCGAAGGTCTCGATGGTCTTCGGGTCCGAGAGGTCGCGGCTCTGCGCCGTCATCGACATCAGGAGGTGGTGCTCGACCAGCCAGGCGACCGTGCTGGTCTCGGCGGCATCAAGCCCGAAGCGCGGCCCGAGCTTGCGGGCCACCGCCGCGCCGGCGATCGAGTGGTCCTCCTTCCGGCCCTTGGCGATGTCGTGCAGGAACATCGCCACGTAGAGGGCGCGCCGGTTCTGGATCGTCCCGACGATGCGGTGGGCGAGCGGGTGCTCGTCCTCCAGCTCCCCGGCCTCGATCTTGGCCAGCACGCCCAAGGACCGGATCAGGTGCTCGTCCACCGTGAAGTGGTGGTACATGTTGAACTGCATCATCGCGACGATGCGGCCGAAATCCGGCACGAAGCGCCCGAGCACCCCTGTCTCGTTCATGTGCCGCAGCACCGTCTCGGGGGCGTTCTGCGAGGTCAGAAGCTCGATGAACAGGCGGTTGGCCTCCGGATCGACCCGCACCATCGGGCCGATCAGGCTCAAGGACCGCGTCGCGAGCCGGCTGGCATCGGGATGGATCGCGAGGTCGTGCCGGTCGGAGAGCCAGAACAGCCGGATCAGGTTGACCGGGTCCCGCTCGAAGGCGGCGTCGTCGCGCAGGTCGAGCCGGCCGGTATGGATGCGGAAATCGTCCGCCTCCAGGTCGGGCGCCCGGAAATGCTGCTTGAAGCGGCGCAGCCAGCGGTCGAGGACCGGCGGGCGCTTGGCGTGGCGCGCCTCCATCTCGGCGCAGACGATGGCCGTGAGGTCGCCGACATCCTTGGCGATCAGGAAGTACGACTTCATGAACCGCTCGACCGCGGCGAGGCCGCCGCGGGCGCCGTAATCCAGCCGCTCGGCGATGCGCGGCTGCAGCCCGAAGGACAGCCGCTCCTCCGCCCGCCCGGTGACGAAGTGCATGTGGCAGCGCACCCGCCACAGGAACTCGTCGCAGCGCTGAAACAGCCGGAACTCGTCCAGCGTGAACAGGCCGGCCTCGACCAGGTCCTCGGCCTCCTTCACCCGGAAGGTGTATTTGGCGATCCAGAACAGGGTGTTGAGGTCGCGAAGACCGCCCTTGCCGTCCTTGACGTTGGGCTCGACGAGGTAGCGCGAGGCGCCGCTCTTCTGCACCCGTGCGTCGCGCTCCTTCAGCTTGGCCTCGACGAACTCGGCCGCCGTGCCCTGCACCACCTCGCGGTCGAAGCGGGTCTCCAATTCCGCGAACAGGGCGCGGTCGCCGAACAGGAAGCGCGATTCGAGGAGCGCGGTGCGGATCGTCATGTCGGCGCGGCCCTCGCGCAGGCACTCGGCGACCGAGCGGGTCGCGTGGCCGACCTTCAGCTTGAGGTCCCACAGCACGTAGAGCATCGCCTCGACGACGCTCTCGCTCCAGGCGGTCTGCTTGTAGGGCAGGAGGAACAGGAGATCGATGTCGGAGCCCGGCGCCAGCAGGCCGCGGCCGTAGCCGCCGGTCGCCACCACGGCGATCTGCTCGGCGGCGGTCGGATTGTCGGCCCGGTAGAGCCGCTTGACCACCGCGTCATAGATCGCCCGGATCACCGCATCCATCTGGGCGCAGATCAGCCCGGCGCAGGCATGGCCGTCGCGCTCGGCGATCAGGCGCCGCTCGGCCTCGGCGCGGCCGGCCTCGATGATGCGCCGCAGTTCCGGCACCAGCCGCTCGCGCAGGCGCGTCGGATCGCTCAGGGACTGGTCGATGCCGGCGAGCATGTGCTTGAGGGCGGCGTCGGTGTCGGACGGGTCGATGGCGATGGGTTCGGGCATGGCAGCCGGGTTCTGAGAAGGAGGGCGCGGCCGGGTCCCGTCGCGGTCTCGCCTGTTTCGCATCATGGCCGGCGGAAAGCCAACGCTTCCGTGCGTCACGGGGGAGGGCGTGACGCGGGACTGGATTGGGTGGGATCGTGTTCGATCCGAAAGACCAATCCGCTTCATCGGCCAGATTGTTTGACAGTCCGAACAGCTCGCCCTAGCGTCCCGGCCGGCCGACGACGGAAGAGCCGGCCAGCCAGGGAGAGACGATGCGCATCCATCGCCGCGCGCTGATCGCAGCCGCTCTTGTGACCACGCTCGGGGTCACGGGCCTCGTTTCCGCCCGCCCGGCCCTGACGCAGGCGGCCAAGGAGGTGCGCCTCGACTGGGCGACCTACAATCCGGTGAGCCTCGTCCTGAAGGACAAGGGCCTCCTCGAGAAGGCGCTGGCACCTCAGGGCGTCACGGTGCGCTGGGTCCAGTCGCTGGGCTCGAACAAGGCGCTCGAATTCCTCAATGCCGGCTCGATCGATCTCGGCTCGACCGCCGGCGCGGCGGCCCTGCTGGCGCGGATCAACGGCAACCCGATCAAGGCGGTCTACGCCTTCTCGCGGCCGGAATGGACCGCGCTGGTGACCCGGCCGCAGACCGGGATTGCCGCCGTGAAGGACCTGAAGGGCCGCCGCGTCGCCGTCACCCGCGGCACCGACCCGCACATCTTCCTGATCCGGGCCCTGCGCGGCGCCGGCCTGACCGAGCGCGACGTGAAGCTGGTGCTGCTTCAGCATCCGGACGGGCGCACGGCGCTCGACCGCGGCGACGTCGATGCCTGGGCCGGCCTCGACCCGATCATGGCCGCGGCGGAGATCGAGAACGGCGACGTGCTCCTCCACCGCGACCCCGCCGCCAATACCTGGGGCGTGCTCAACGTCCGCGAGGATTTCGCCAAGCAGAACCCGGACCTGACCCGCACGGTGCTGGCCGCCTACGAGGAGGCCCGCAAGCTCGCGCTCGCCGACCCACAGGAGCTGAAGCGGATCCTGGTGGCGGCGACGAGGCTGCCCGAGCCGGTGGTGGCACGCCAGCTCGAGCGCACCGACCTGTCGCAGCCGGTCATCGGCAAGCTCCAGGCCGAGACGATCCTGGATGCCGGCACCGCGCTCCTCGATGCCGGGGTGATCCCGGCCGGAACCGATGTCGGCGCCGCGGTCGAGGCCTTGATCGACCCGCGCTTCGGGCCGGCGGCGCCGTGAGGTCGATGGAGGCGCACCCGCTCCCCCTCGCAGGGGCGCCCGAGACCCCTTCCGCGATCAAGATCCCTTCCGGGACCCTGCGCCTGCCCGGCGGGCGGGTGCTCGCCGGCCTCGTCCTGCCGCTCTCGCTCGCCCTCGCCTGGGAGGCCGCGGTGCGGGCGGGGCTGGCGCAGGGG
>JAEWKL010000006.1 GCA_023386115.1 Pseudomonadota bacterium | reverse complement strand
CCGGGATGTTCATGCAGCGGCAGAAGGTGACGGCCAGATGCGCGAAGTCGCGGCACACGCCTTCGCGCTGGTTGAAGCCGTCGAGGGCGCTGCGGGTCGAATCGGCGCGCTGGTAGTCGAACCGGATATGGTGGTGGACGTAGTCGACGATGGCCTGGACCCGGGCCCAGCCTTCCGGCGTGCTCCCGAAGAGCTGCCAGGCGGTGTCCGACAGCTTGTCGGTGTCGCAGTAGCGGCTGCCGAGGAGGAAGGGCAGCACGTCGTCGGGCAGGTCCTGCACCGGGTGCTGCACCGCGTCCGGCGCGATCTCGTCGGCCTGCCCGCTGTCCTGCACCAGAAAGTCGGCGGAGACGGAGATGCGGCCGCTCGGGGCGACGATGCGGGTGCAGAGATTGCCAAAGGAATCGACGAAACGATGCGCGGGGACCGGCGGGTCGATGGTCATGGTGTCGGGCGTGATCAGGTCGCCGGCCCGGTCGGGATGCACGTTGAGCATCAGGACCATCGGGGTCGGGCCGGGCGTGTCGAAGGCGATCGAGTAGCCGGTGCGGATCTTCATCGTGGGTCCACGCAAGTCGAAAAACGTGGTGCATAAAGTCCGAACCGCGGCCCTTGTTCCGAGTTCTCGCCCAGTTCGCCCGGGACCATTCGCTCAAATGTTGTGCAGGCGCCGCATCTCTGCGCTTGCGTCTGCTTTTCGACTCTCGCCGACTCTCGCCGACACTCGCGTCAACCGCCCCCGAGCGTATCGGCGAGAAGCTTCAGATTCAGGACCACGATCACCGCGGCGATGGCCCAGGACAGGATCATCAGCCAGGCCGGGATGACGAAGACGCCCATCTTGGTCTTGTCGGAGACGAAGCGCACCAGGGGGATCACCGCGAAGGGGAGCTGCATCGACAGCACGACCTGGCTCAGCACCAGGAGTTTTGCGGTGCCGGCGTCGCCGTAGAGTCCGGTGACGATCACCACCGGCACGATGGCGATGCCGCGGGTGACGAGGCGGCGCGCCCAATCGGGCAGGCGCAGGCGTAAGAAGCCCTCCATCACGATCTGGCCGGCGAGCGTCGCGGTGACCGTCGAATTCAGGCCCGAGGCGAGGAGCGCCAGGGCGAAGAGGGTGGAGGCGAGGCCGACGCCGAGCAGCGGCGAGAGCAGGGCGTGGGCCTCCTCGATCTCCTGCACGCCGGTATGGCCGGAGCCGTGGAAGACCTTGGCCGCCATGATCAGGATCGCGGCGTTGACGAAGAGCGCGAGCGTGAGCGCGATGGTGGAATCGGCCACCGCGAAGCGCAGCGCGCTGCGCTTGCCCGCCTCGTCGCGCGGATAGGCGCGGGTCTGCACGATCGAGGAATGCAGGTAGAGATTGTGCGGCATCACCGTGGCCCCGAGGATGCCGATGGCGAGGTAGAGCGACGCCGGATCGGTGACGATTGTCGTGGACGGCACGAAGCCGCCGAGCACCTCGCGCACAGGCGGCGCCGCCATGGCGATCTGGATCGCGAAACAGGCGAAGATGATCGTGAGGAGCGCGATCACGAAGGCTTCGAGCGCGCGGAAGCCCCGCCGCATCAAGAGCAGGATCAGCAGCACGTCGAGGCCGGTCAGCACCGCGCCGAGCAGCAGCGGCAGGCCGAACAGGAGCTTGAGGGCGACGGCGGTGCCGATCACCTCGGCGAGGTCGCAGGCGATGATCGCCGCTTCGCAGGCGAGCCAGAGCGCGATCCCCACGGGCCGCGAATAGGCGTCGCGGCAGGCCTGCGCCAGGTCGCGGCCGGTGGCGATGCCGAGCCGCGCGGCGAGCGCCTGGAGCACCACCGCCATCAGGTTCGAGAGCAGGATGACGGCGAGCAAAGTGTAGCCGAACTGCGCCCCGCCGGCGATGTCGGTGGCCCAGTTGCCCGGGTCCATGTAGCCGACCGAGACCATGTAGCCAGGGCCCAGGAAGGCAAGCAGCCGCCGCGGCCAGGAGCCGGTGGCTCGCACCGGCACGCTCGCATTCATCGCCCCGAGGCTCGGCTCCGCCGCCTCCGGTCCGGCGCGCCACGCCCATCCATCCCGCATCAGCCCGTGCTCCGTCGCTCCCGCCCGGCTTCGGGCAAGATCATATAGCCATTGCTATATTGATTTGAGAAGGCTGAATTCGAGGGGCTTCAGGGCCGTCGATCGCGAAAGAAGTCGCGCAGGAGCGCCGCCGCCTCGCGCTCGCGAAGCCCTCCATAGACCTCGGGGGCGTGGTGGCAGGTCGGTTGGTTGAAGAAGCGGGGGCCGTTCTCGACGGCGCCGCCCTTGGGATCGGAGGCTGCGAAGTAGAGCCGGCGGATGCGCGCGAAGCTGATGGCGCCGGCACACATCGCGCAGGGCTCCAGCGTGACATAGAGGTCGCAGCCGGTCAGGCGCTCGTCGTCGAGCGCCGCGCAGGCGGCGCGGATCGCCAGGATCTCCGCATGGGCCGTCGGGTCGCGGTCGGCCCGGGGACGGTTGCCGGCGACCGACAGCACGACCCCGTCCCGCACCACCGAGGCGCCCACCGGCACCTCGCCCCGCGCCGCCGCCTCGCGCGCCGCGTCGAAGGCGAGGCCCAGAGGGTCCGGGCGCGAGGAATCCTGGCGCGAGGAATCCTGGCGCGAGGAATCCTGGCGCGGAGGATCCAAACGCGCCCCACCCCTTGCAAAATCGCGCATCGGTTCCACTCGCGTCGCCCCACCCTGTCTGGTATCAGGCGCGCATGAACGACATCAACGACGACGAGACCGGGGCGCCGCAGCGGCGTCGCGGACGGGACGAGGCATCCGCGGGTTCGCCGGAGGGGCAGGCGTCCAAGCGTGGGACGGCCCAGGGTGCGGTCAAAGCCGCGGCACCTGCCGAGCCGGAGCCGGAGCGCATCGCCAAGGCGATCGCCCGGGCGGGCGTGGCCTCGCGGCGCGACGCCGAGGCCATGATCGCGGACGGCCGCGTGACGCTGAACGGCGCACGCCTCGACTCGCCGGCGGTGAACGTGACCCCGAGCGACCGCATCACCATCGACGGCGAGCCGCTGCCGACCCGCGAGCGTACCCGGCTGTGGCTCTTCCACAAGCCCCGCGGCATCGTCACCACCGCCCGCGACCCGGAAGGGCGCCAGACGGTGTTCGACGTGCTTCCCGAGGACATGCCCCGGGTGGTGGCCATCGGCCGGCTCGACATCAACACCGAGGGGCTCCTGCTCCTCACCAACGATGGCGGGCTCGCCAAGGTCATCGCCCATCCGGAGACCGGTTGGCTGCGCCGCTACCGCGTGCGCGCCTTCGGCGACGTCGACCAGGCGATGCTGGACGGCTTGCGCAAGGGCGTGACCATCGACGGGATGGAGTACGGCCCCGTCGAGGCGACGATCGACCGGGCCCAGGGCGACAACGTCTGGCTGACGCTCGGCCTGCGCGAGGGCAAGAACCGCGAGGTCAAGCGGATCCTCGAGCATCTCGGCCTGTCGGTGAACCGGCTGATCCGGCTCTCCTTCGGCCCGTTCCAGCTCGGCGAACTCGAGGTCGGGCTGGTCGAGGAGATCCGCACCCGGGTGCTGAAGGACCAGCTCGGCACCACGCTCGCCGAGCAGGCCGGTGTCGACTTCACCAGCCCGGTGCGCGAGCCGATCGCCGCGTTCGGCTCGCCGAAGGCGGCCGCCCGCAAGGCGGCGCAGGAG
>JAEWKL010000931.1 GCA_023386115.1 Pseudomonadota bacterium | reverse complement strand
CGCGACGCCGTGGCGGGGGTTCCTGGTTGCAGGATCCCTCATCAGGATCCGTCCTCCGGCTCTGGCCTTGGCCGTGCTAGGGCTCCGTGCCGACAAGTCGGGCGCGTCGCCTCCGACGCCCCGCCCGTCGTCGGGGCAGCCCGGACGGTCACCGCCCGCGCCCGGTACCGGCCCGATCCGGAGCCGCGGAGCGGAACCCGGGACGATGACGGAGGGAGTTCCTCCCGCTGTCCGATCCGGAGCAAACCCCCAGGGACACCATGAGCCCCAGAGCCGTCCTCGCCCCCGTCTTCGTCCAGGTCCTGCTGCTCTGGACCGGGCGGGCGCGCTTCGCCGCGGCGCGGGCGGGGACGGTCAAGCTCGGCGACATCTCTCTCGGCGAGCGCAACTGGCCCGCCCCGGTGCAGCAGGTCTCGAACGCCTTCGCCAACCAGTTCGAGCTGCCGGTCCTGTTCTACGTCCTGACCGGGCTGGCGCTGACGACCCGACAGGCCGATCATCTGTTCGTCGGCCTCGCCTGGCTGTTCGTGCTGACCCGGCTCGTCCATGCGGGGATCTACGCCACCGGCAACGTGGTGATCCGGCGCTTCCTGGCCTTCCTCGCCGGGGCGATCGTCCTGATGGCGATGTGGCTGATCTTCGCCGTGCGGATCCTCCTCGCCTGAGGCGGCTTCTCGCCATCCCGGCGCGAGGAGGGTAAGGGGGCGCTCTTCAGTAGCGCGGAGCCCGCGGCGGCGGGTTGCCGTATTCGAGCTGCGTCTTGGCATCGTAGGGCCGGGGCGGTGGCGGGGTGAGGTCGACGGCCGGCGCCGCCGGGGCGGTGGCGCAGGCGCCGGCCGCCAGCGCGATCAGGCCGGCGAGACTCACGGCGAGGGCGGACGGGATGGAACGACGGATCATGCGAGCGGAACTCCGGCTCTGCGGATGGAACGGTCAAGGTGTCGGGGCGGCCGGAGCCGAAAGCTTGGCCTTGATGGGCCGGACCCGCGGCACGAACCTGGCTTTTTCACGATCGGCGGTGTCGCGATGACCCCCGGCGCCCGCCTCTCCGCCGCCATCGAGGTCCTGGCCGATATCGCCGAGCGCCGCCGCCCGGTGGCCGACGCCTTGAAGGATTGGGGCCTCGCCCACCGCTTCGCCGGGTCCGGCGACCGCGCCACGATCGCCACCCTGGTCTACGACGGCTTACGCCGGCGCGCCTCCGCCGCCTGGATCATGGGCGAGGAGACACCCCGCGCCGTGCTGATCGGCTCGCTGCGCCTCCAGCGCGGCCTCGCCGCCCAGACCGTCGCGGGGCTCTTCACCGGCGAGCGCTTCGCGCCGGGCCCCCTCACCGAGGCCGAGCGGGCCCGGCTCGAGGCCGGGACGCTCGCCGATGCCCCGGTCCATGTCGCCGGCGACGTGCCCGAATGGGTGGTGCCCTCCCTCGAACGGGCGTTGGGCGACGACATCCTGCCCGAGTTGCGGGCGCTGGCCCGCCGCGCGCCCCTCGACATCCGGGTCAACACCTTGAAGGCGACCCGCGAGGGCACGGCCGAGGCGCTCGCCCATCTCTCGCCCGAGCCGACGCCGCTCGCGCCGGACGGGTTGCGGGTCCCGCTCGGCGAGGACGGGCGCGGGCCGGCGCTCCATGTCGAGCCGGAATTCCTGGAGGGCTGGTTCGAGATCCAGGACGAGGGCTCGCAGCTCGCCGCCCGCCTCGCCGGGGCGAAGCCCGGCATGACCGTGATCGACCTCTGTGCCGGTGGCGGCGGCAAGACCCTGGCCCTCGCGGCCCTGATGAACAACCAGGGCCGGCTCGTCGCCACCGACGGCGACCCGCGGCGCTTGGCGCCGATCCACGAGCGCCTGCGCCGGGCGGGGGCTTCCGCCGAGGTGCGCACGCCGCGCGGCGGGACGGGCAAGTCCGGAAAGGGAATCGCGGACGTGCTGACCGACCTCGACGGCACCGCCGACCTCGTCCTGGTCGATGCGCCCTGCACCGGCTCGGGCACCTGGCGGCGCAACCCGGACGCCAAGTGGCGCCTGCGCCCCGGCAGCCTCGCCACGCGGGTGGCGGAGCAGGAAGCGGTGCTCGATCGCGCCGCGCGGCTGGTGCGGCCGGGCGGGCGCCTCGTCTACGTCACCTGCTCGCTCCTGCCGGAGGAGAACGACGCGGCCGTGGCCGGGCTCGCCGGCCGGCGTGACGACCTGGAACCTCAGCCCCTCAACCTGCCGGCGGAGGTCGCGCCCAAGGTGCGCCGCACCGCCCACGGCATCCAGATGAGTCCGGAGCGGACCGGCACCGACGGCTTCTACGTCGCGCTCCTGGAGCGCGGGCCCGCTCGACCCTGACCGCCGGCGCGGCGCCGGTCCGGCTCGGTTCTTTTCTGCCGTGCATCTGCGGCGGCTTGGCTTAGGGTCGTCGACGAGCCTGAGAGCGGGCGTGCCCTGTGGCATGGTCGGGGTCTTCGAGAGTATCGGACGGTCGGCATGGCGCTGCATCGCAGGACGTTGCTCACGGGAGCGGCCGCCCTCGCCCTCGCGCCCGCCGCCCTCGCGCAGGAGAAGCCGGTGGATCGGGACCCCCGTCCGGAGGGAAAGCCGCAAGCGACGCCTGCGGGACCGGCGAAGCCCCTGGGGCCGGCGAATCCCCTGGCCCATGACGCGCCGCCGGAGACCGCGCCCGGCGCCACCCTGGAGGTGATGCGGCTCTGGCCCGGCAAGCCGCCGGGGGGCGGGGGCCCCGACCCGGACGGGCCGCGCTTCGACGAGAGCCGCGAGGGCGTGGTCACCGGCGTGGCCGAGCCCTGCCTGCTGGTCATGCGCCCGGCCAAATCGACCGGGACCGCGATGGTGATCGCCGCCGGCGGCGGCTATCGCCGCATCGATCTCGGCCATGAGGCGGTGCCGGTGGGACGCTGGCTCAATACGCTCGGCGTCACCGCCTTCGCGCTGGTCTACCGGCTGCCGGGCGAGGGGTGGGCGGCCGGGGCTGATGCGCCGATCCAGGACGCCCAGCGGGCTTTGCGCCTGGTGCGGGCCCGGGCGCGGCGCTACGGCTACGAGACGAACCGGATCGGCGTGATGGGCTTCTCCGCCGGCGGCCACCTGATGGGCGCGGCCAGCACCCGGTTCGCCTCGGCCCTCTACCGGCCCGTCGACGAGGATGACGCGGTCTCGGCCCGGCCGGACGTCGCGGCGCTGATCTACCCGGTCATCACCCTGAAGCCGCCTTTCGACCGCACCTCGAGCCGCCGCGTCCTCGTCGGCGAGAGCCCGACCCGCGTCGCCACCGATGCCTACTCGGTCGAGACCCACGTTCCGCCCGAGACCCCGCCGACCTTCCTGGCCCAGGCCGCGGACGATCCGATCGCGGTCGTCGACAACTCCCTGCTGATGTTCGCGGCCCTGCGGGCCGTCGAGGTGCCGGTGGAGATGCACCTGTTCGAGCGCGGTGGCCACGGCTTCAACCTCGGCGTGCCGGGATCGCCGGCAGCGGCCTGGCCGGGCCTGTTCGCGACCTGGGCCCGGCGGCGGGGGTTCATCCGGGCGTGAGAGACCGAACTTTCGAATGATTGCGTCCATGGCATGGCATGGGCGCCATACTCGTCGTTCCAACCACGATTGACACGACCTCTGGCCCCGCCGCATCATCGGCTTTGTGACCGACCTGTCCCCCGACCCGAACCTCTCTGCCCCGCTCGCCCATCTTGGGGGCGAGCCTCCGCCGGCCCCGTCCTGGTTCCGGGAGGCGGTCGCGGTCGCGCCGGAGGTCGGGCGCGTCACGGTGAAAGGCGCTCGCCTCGAAACCTTCGCCTGGGGCGAGCGCGGCCGGCCGGGGATGATTCTGCTTCACGGCAACGGGGCGCATGCGGGCTGGTGGCGCTTCATCGCGCCGTATCTCGCGCAGGATTACCGGGTCGCAGCCCTGTCCTGGTCCGGGATGGGCGGCTCCGACTGGCGCGAGACGTACGACCTCGACACCTTCGCCGACGAGATCGAGGCGGTGGCGGGGGAGGCGGGCCTGTTCGCCGCGGACCGGGTCGACGATCGGGCGCCCGTGATGGTCGGGCACTCCTTCGGCTGCTTCCCGATGCTGGCCGAGGCCGGGCGGGAGGCGGGGCGCTGGCGCGGCGCCGTGATCGTCGATCCGCCGATCTTCTCGCCGGAGCGCCGCAGCGGCCGGCGGCGGGAGGACGGCCGCTTCGCCGCCCACCGGATCTACCCGACCCTGGAGGAGGCGCTGGCGCGGTTCCGGTTCGCGCCGATGCAGCCCTGCGACAGGCTCTACATCGCCGACCTCATCGCCCGGGAGTCGCTGCGGGAGGTCGAGGGCGGCTGGAGCTGGCGCTTCGATCCATCGCTATGGGCGCGCCTCGCGCTGCCGGACCGGGTCGCGATGGTGCGCGGGGCCCGCTGCCCCCTGGCCCTCGTCACTGGTGCCCGCTCGGACCTGATGCGCCCGGCCGATGCCGCCTATGTCCAGGGCCTGCTGCCGCCGGGCTCGCCGAGGGTCGACCTGCCGGAGGCCTATCACCACGTGATGGTCGACCAGCCGCTCGCCTTCGTGGCGGCGCTGCGGGCGCTGCTGGCGGTCTGGCCGCACTGAAAAGGGCGGCCCCGCAGGGCCGCCCTCTCAGATCTCGGTCTGCGTCATACCAACGGCCTGAGATGCTGACGCATCAGCCCGTTGATCCATCTCGGATTTTCGACGCTAAGCCAGAGGCTTGGCGAAAATTCGAGAACGGAACCAAAGGTCGTTTTCAACGACCGTTGGTATCAGAAGCAGCGGCGCACCTTGCGCACCACCACCCGGCCGAACGGGCCGCGGGTGCGGGTCACCTGGACCGTGCAGCGGGGGCCGCGGCGGACCACCCGGCGGGTGACGTACTGCGCCTGCTCGATCGATGCGGCGGGCGCAACCGCGTGGCCGGAGACGACCGGCATGGCCGAGGCCGGCGCGAGGCTCAGGCCCGTGGCGAGGGTGGCGGCGATCCCGAGGACGATGGCTCGCATGGCGAGGTTCCCTGTCTGGTGGGTTGGGGGCGCCTCGATCGCTGTTAGCTCATGAACGTCCGGTTAATGCCGTGCACGCATCGCCGTGATCGCACCCCCAATGTCGTGAACGCACCGGGGACCCGCTCCGCGACGCGTTGCGCGCGGGCCGGCCCTCGTCTAACTCATCGTCGCATGACGACCGAGCACGACAAGATCCTCATCATCGATTTCGGCAGCCAGGTGACCCAGCTCATCGCCCGACGGGTGCGGGAGGAGGGGGTCTATTCCGAGATCGTGCCGTTCCAGGCGGCCGAGGCGGCCTTCGCGGCGATGAAGCCGCGGGCGGTGATCCTGTCGGGCGGGCCGGAATCGGTCACGGTCGAATCCTCGCCGCGGGCGCCGCAAGCCGTGTTCGAGGCCGGCGTGCCGGTGCTCGGCATCTGCTACGGCGAGCAGACCATGGCGGCGCAGCTCGGCGGCGAGGTCGAGGGCGGGCACCACGCCGAATTCGGCCGGGCCGAGGTCGAGATCATCGCCGACAGCGCGCTTTTCCGCGGCGTCTGGCATGTCGGCGAGAAGTACCCGGTCTGGATGAGCCACGGCGACCGGGTGACGAAGCTGCCGGACGGCTTCACCACCGTGGCGATCTCAGCGAACGCCCCGTTCGCGGCGGTGGCCGACGAGGCGCGCCAGTTCTACGCGGTGCAGTTCCACCCCGAGGTGGCCCATACTCCCCATGGCGCGCTGCTGATCCGCAACTTCGTGCGCGACATCGCCGGCTGCACCGGCGACTGGTCGATGGCGGCCTTCCGCGATGAGGCGATCGAGCGGATCCGCGCCCAGGTCGGCGGCGCCCGGGTGCTGTGCGGCCTCTCGGGCGGCGTCGATTCGGCGGTGGCGGCGGTGCTGATCCACGAGGCGATCGGCGAGCAGCTCACCTGCGTCTTCGTCGATCACGGCCTCCTGCGCCAGGGCGAGGCCGAGGAGGTGGTGCGCCTGTTCCGCGACCACTACAACATTCCCCTCGTCCACGTGCAGGCCTCCGACCTCTTCCTCGGCGAGCTCGCCGGGGTCACCGACCCGGAGGTCAAGCGCAAGACGATCGGGCGCCTGTTCATCGACGTGTTCGAGGCGGAGGCCAAGAAGATCGGCGGGGCCGACTTCCTGGCACAGGGAACGCTCTATCCCGACGTGATCGAGAGCGTGTCGTTCACCGGCGGTCCCTCGGTAACGATCAAGAGCCACCACAATGTCGGCGGCCTGCCCGCCCGCATGAACATGAAGCTCGTCGAGCCCCTGCGCGAGCTGTTCAAGGACGAGGTGCGGGTGCTCGGCCGCGAGCTCGGCCTGCCCGAGGCCTTCGTGGGACGCCATCCCTTCCCGGGCCCGGGCCTCGCCATCCGCTGCCCCGGCGAGATCACGGGTGAGAAGCTCGACGCCCTGCGCAAGGCCGACGCGATCTACCTGGAAGAGATCCGCAAGGCCGGTCTCTACGACACGATCTGGCAGGCCTTCGCAGTGATCCTGCCGGTCAAGACGGTCGGCGTGATGGGCGACGGGCGCACCTACGACCATGTCTGTGCCCTGCGCGCCGTCACCTCGGTCGACGGCATGACGGCGGACTTCTATCCCTTCGACATGGCGTTCCTGGGCCGGGTCGCGACCCGGATCATCAACGAGGTCAAGGGCATCAACCGGGTGACCTACGACATCACCTCCAAGCCCCCCGGCACGATCGAGTGGGAGTGAGGGAGCGCCACGCTTTCGAAAGGTCACGCTGGTCCGGCAGCGGGGCATAAGCCGAGAATGCGACTCAACCTCCGGCACCAAATGTCATAGCGTAGCGTCTCGGAGATGCGCGCGGCAGGGCCTCGCTGCGGCGCGACGGGGCGTGTGACGATGCGGAGTGAAGCGAGCGCAGCCGGCGAGGCCGAATCGGATGCGGGCTCCGCTCTCCACGATGCCTGTTCCCGCCTCGTCTGGAACGCGACCGACCACGCCCTGTGCCTCCTCGATCCGGTCGGACGGGTCGCGGCCTGGAATCCGGGTGCCGAGCGTCTGACCGGCTATCCGGCCGCCGAGGTGATCGGCCGCGCCTTCGCGTATGGCGAAGCGCCGGAGGAGAGCGCCGCGGCGCTCGCGGCGGCGCGGGAGGCCGGGCGCTACGAGACGGAAGGCTGGTGGCCGCGGCGCGACGGCAGCCGGTTCCGCGCCCACACCGTCATCGCGGCGCTCCGCGACGGCGACAGGCTCGCCGGCTTCGCCCAGATCATCCGCGACGCGACCCCGCGCGAGGAGGACAGCCAGTTCCAGGCGGTCGCGCTCATCCTCGACCTCGCCCTCTCGACCATGTCGCAGGGTCTGTGCCTGTTCGACGCCGACGGCAAGGTGCGCCTCCTCAACCAGCGCTTCTTCGCGATGTTCACCGCGGCCGGCGGGCGCGACCTGATCGGGGCGCCGATCGCGGAGATCTGGGCCCTCGCCTTCGCGGGGCCGGAGGCGGACGGCGAGGCGGGCATCGCCCTGCTCGCCGAGCACGAGGCGATGCTCGCCGACGGCGAGACGGTGGTGGTCCCGATTCCGGACGGGCGGTCGATCGCCCTGGTGCGCCGGGGCGTCCCGGGTGGGGCGTTCGTCGTCACCTTCGAGGACGTGACGCGCCAGCGGGAGGCCGAGCTGGAGATCAGCCGGCTCGCCCATCACGACGTGCTCACCGGCCTCGCCAACCGGGCGATGATGTGGCGGCGCCTGCGCGAGAGCACCGTCGACGGCTCGCTTCCGGCCGGCACCGCGCTCCTGTTCCTCGACCTCGACGGCTTCAAGGCCGTCAACGACGATCTCGGGCATCAGGCGGGCGATGCCCTGCTGCAGCAGGTGGCCGAACGCCTTCGCCGGGCGGTGCCTCGGGCCGGTCTGGCCGCCCGGTTCGGCGGCGACGAATTCGCCCTGCTACTCCCGGGAGCGGCCGGGGACCTGGCGGTACCGCTCGCCGAGGGGCTGCTGATCGAGCTCGCCCGGCCCTACGCGATCGAGGGCCAGCGGCCCCGCCACGTCACGGCCAGCATCGGCATCGCCTTCGCGGAGAGCGCCTCGACGCCCGACGCGATGCTGCACCAGGCCGATTGCGCGCTCTACGCCGCCAAGAGCGCCGGCAAGGCCGCCTGGCGCTCCTTCACCCCGGAGCTGGAGACCGAGCGCAGCGACGAGGAGCGCCTCGAACAGGATCTCCGGCACGCCGTCGAGGCCGGCCAGCTCGGCGTCGCCTACCAGCCGATCATCGGCCTCGCGCATGGCGGGGTCAGCGCCCAGGAGGCGCTGCTGCGCTGGACTCATCCCGAGCGCGGCCCGGTCTCGCCGCGAAAGTTCATCCCGCTCGCCGAGAAGTCGGACCTGATCCGGACGCTCGGCCTGTGGGTGCTCGACCGGGCCTGCCGCGACGCCGCCGCCTGGGCCGAGCCGGCCCGGATCTGCGTCAACGTCTCCGTGCGCCAGCTCGGCGACGGCAGCCTGCCGCAGGCGGTGGGCGAGATCCTGAGCCAGACCGGCCTCGCACCGCGGCGGCTCGAGCTCGAGATCACCGAGACGGTGCTGAGCAACACCACCGAGGGCATCGTCGACGACCTGCAACTCCTCCACGCCATGGGCGTGCGCATCTCCCTGGACGATTTCGGTGTCGGCTTCTCGTCCCTCGGGCGCTTGCGCGCCTATCCGTTCGACCGCATCAAGCTCGACGCCTCGTTCGTGCGCGACGCCGTCGAGCGGCCGGATTGCCGGGCGATCGTCGGCGTCGTGGCCGAACTCGGCCGGCGCCTCGGCATCGAGACGGTGGCGGAGGGCGTCGAGACGCCGGCCCAGCTCGCCGTGATCCACGAGGAGGGCTTCACGGAGGCGCAAGGCTACCTGTTCGGCCGCGCCGTGCTGACGCCTCCCGCCGCTGCCCCGGCGGCGTGACCCGCCGGGACGTGAGGGCGGGACGCCCCGAAGGGCGTCCCTGCGATCAGGCGATCGAGCCGGTGTGCTTCTCCAGGAGCGCCCAGGCATCGTCGCCGAACTTGCCCTTCCACTCCTTGTAGAAGCCGGCCGATTGCAGCTTGGCCTGGAACGCCTTGGTGTCGACCTCGTGGAAGGTCAGGCCGCGGGCGCGCAGGTCCTGCTCGGTCGTGCTACTGCGCTTGAGCATGTCCTCGCGCTGCGCCACCGCCTGGGTGTTGAAGTGCTTGGCCACCACGGTCTTCACGTCCTGCGGCAGGCCGCGCCAGACCTTGCCGTTCGACAGGAGCCAGAAGCCGTCCCACATGTGGTTGGTCTTCGAGAGGTGCTTCTGCACCTCGTAGAGCTTGGCCGTGTCGATCAGCGTCAGCGGGTTCTCCTGGCCTTCCGCGATCTTCGTCTGCAGCGCCGAGTACACTTCCGCGAAGTTGATCGTCATCGGGGCGGCGTCGAAGGCCTTGAACATCGAGGTCCACATCGGGCTCGGCGGGACCCGGATCTTGAAGCCCTTGAAGTCCTCCGGCTTCAGGATCGGCCGGCTCGACGAGGTGGTCTGGCGGAAGCCGTTCTCCCAGATCCGGTCGAAGGCGTAGAGGCCGGATTTCTCGATCTGTGCCCGCACATGAGCGCCGAGATCGCCGTCCATCGCCGGCCACAGCTTGTCGTAGGAGTTCCAGGCGAAGCCCACGCCGCTGATCGAGGCCGACGGCACCAGGGTCGCGAGGATCAGGGGCGAGAGGGTGAAGAATTCCAGCGCGCCGGAGCGCAGCTGGCTCAACATGTCGGTGTCGCCGCCGAGCTGGTTGTTGGGAAACAGCTTGATATCGACCTTGCCGCCGGTCTCCTCGCGGACCGCGTCGGCGGCCTTGGTCATGTAGATCGTGAGCGGATGGCTGATCGGCGTGTTGTTGGCGGCCTTCAGGGTGAACTCGGCCGCGTGCGCCCGGGTGATGCGCAGCACCGTCGGGCCCGCGACGGCGCCGGCGACGGCGAGATGAAGCGCGCGGCGGCGCGTGAGCGTGGTCATGGCGTCCTCCTGGTCAGGTCCGGCATTCCGGGACCGATGGCGTTCCCCGCGTCTCCCGCGCGGGTCCATCGTGGCTTAAAGCACGTTTTCTCGCTCCCCGGCACCCATCCGCCGGCCGTCCACCCGTGAGATGCACCGGCCGGCATTCGCATGGTGCGCGGGCGCCGAAATGCTCAACGGAGGGGCGCGACCCGGCACGCGGCCGGCGCCCGGGCGCCGGCCCGAAGGCTTCCTCCGAAGGCTCCCTGCCGCCCGCCATGTCCCTCGTCCGCTCGATGTCCCTCGTCCGCTCGATCCTGTTCACCCTCGCCTTCTACCTCGTCACCGCCGTTCTGCTGATCGGCGGCCTGCCGGCCCTCGCCACGCGGCGCAGCGTGGTGTGGCTGGCCCAGACCTGGGGCCGGATCATCCTCCGGCTGCTCGAGGCCATCGTGGGCCTGAAGGTCGAGTTCCGCGGGCTCGAGCACCGCCCGGCCGGCGCGTGCCTGGTCGCCGCCAAGCATCAATCGGCCCTCGAGACCCTGGCCCTCGTCACGGTGCTCGACGACTTCACCTACATCCTCAAGCGCGAGCTGATGTGGCTGCCGCTGTTCGGCTGGTACCTCGCCCGCAGCGAGATGGTGGCGATCGACCGCTCGAAGGGCTCCCGCGCGCTCGCGCTGATGAACGAGGAGGCCGCCGCCGCCATGGCCGACGGCCGCCGCCTGATCATCTTCCCCGAAGGCACGCGGCGCGCCCCGGGCGCACCCCCGGCCTACAAGTACGGCGTCGCCCACATGTACGACCGGCTCGGCGTGCCGTGCCTGCCGGTCGCGCTCAATACGGGAATCTTCTGGGGCCGCCGCCGCCTGACCTACCGGCCCGGCACCGCCATCATCGAGTTCCTGCCCGTGATCCCGCCGGGCCTGCCGCGGGATGCGTTCTACGCCGAGCTGCAGGAGCGGATCGAGACCGCCTCGGACGCCCTGGTGCGGGAGGCGGGCCAGCCTGGTTCGACGCGCGCGGCCGCGCGGGCGCAGGAGACGTAGGTCTCTTCCGCACTCCGACATCGCATCATCCCACCTGTGCCCTCAGGACGAGGGCGGGGGCGGCACGGCGTGAGAACTCCTGTCGGACTGGCCCGGGCCGTCGCGCCTCCGTGCGGTATCGAACGCAGGACAAGCACAGCCTCGCCGCGGCCGCGATCGCCGAAGATGAACTCTTCGTAACCTGGAAACGATGTCGCCACTTCGTGCATTTCATGGGCCTCACTCCACAGGAGGCCATGATGCGTTGGACAATGGCTGCGGGCGCCGCAATCCTGTCTCTCGGCGCCCTCGTCGGGACCGGAACGGCTGCGGAAGCGCGTGACGGCTGCGGCCCCGGGTTCCACCGGAACTGGAGCGGCTGGTGCCGCCCGAACCTCTATGGGCCCCGGGTCTATTACGCCCCGGTCGTCGGCTACCGGAGGGTCGTCGGCCCGCGCTGGGGCTACGGCTGGCGTCGCGTCGGCTGGCACCGGCCCTGGGGCTATGGCTATCGCCCGGTCGGCTGGCATCGCCCGTGGGGCTACGGCTATGGCGGCGGCTGGCACCGCGGCGGCTGGCACCGCGGCGGCTGGCAC
>JAEWKL010000930.1 GCA_023386115.1 Pseudomonadota bacterium | reverse complement strand
GAGCGCGCCGCCGAGGCCGCGCGGACCGCCGAAGCGCGGCAGGCCGACCAGAAAGCCGCGCGCGACGCCCGCTACGCTGCCCGCAAGGCGCGCCAGCGGGGTTGACCCGTCCCCGCAAAGCCGCGTGTCAGGAGGAGTGGCCGATGTCACACAAGTTCAAGGTCAATCAGCGCGTGCGGATGGTGCGATCCGGATCGTCCGACAACCATGCCAGCGACATGGATGCGTTCGAGATCGTGCGGCTGATGCCGGAGGATCGCAGCGGGGAAGCCGCCTATCGCATCCGCTCGCGGATGGGCGAGCGCGCCGTGCGCGAGAGCGAGATCGTCGCCCTCCCCTGATCCGTTCGGGGCGACAGCGGGCCGCCGGGCGGTCCGCTGCCGATCACGCTGGAAGGCGCGACGCGTCAGTTACAGCCTTCCTTGTGAACGGTCTTGGAATTGCCCATCCCGTCCTCCTTGTGGACGGTCTTGGAGCCGCAATCGACGCTGCCGGTGGTGATATCGCGGTGCTCGACGACACCTTCGCGATGCTCGACCGCGATGCCCGGCGCCCGATCGCGATGGATCACGGTGGTCTCCTCGGCCATTGCCGAAACCGAGAACCCGGCCAGGATGATCGCAGCCGCGCCGGCGGTGAAGACTGTCCGCATGGGTGATCTCCTCAGTTCATCTGGGGCTAACAACGTCGATGCGGCAGGTGGGTTCCAACCTTCTCGGTGTACGTGACCCGCCGAATATACAGCCGAAAAATGCTTCTTCGCGGGAACGATCCGGAAGATGTTGCTGCATCCATGCGTGGCACGTGGATAGACTGCCGGAACGGCGGATGGCGTAGCCTTTTGTGCCGCACCAGCAACAGATTAGAAACCTTGCGGGTCGGGCAGCCATACAGCATTGCGACCACAGGTTTCACCACCGGACCCCTCCGTCCTGGCTCACGCGCAGGCGCATCCGACGGAACCGGCATGATCGCGGCTTGAGGCTGCTCCCCCGCTTATACCCTCCCGCCTTCATCGACACGTCGATGTCGAAGCGTCCGGCGGGTCAGCGCCGACGCTCGTCCGGGCTGAGGCAGTGCCTTCGAACAGGTCCGTTCGAAGGTGCGGCCGCATGACGGATCGTGTCGACCGTGTTCTCGACATTCCGGCCGGACCGACCATTATCCCAGAGAGAACAGGCCAGGGTGGCGCCCGCTCACCGACGGCGTGCGCGCCGCCGAGGCCAAATCCCGTCCAGGGCCTGCCCCGCACGTCGTGCGCTGCGAATCTCGGCGGCCCCATCCCTGGCAGGCTGCCCGCCGGGGAGCAACTTTCAGAAATGCACCGTCATACCGTTTCAACTCCCGTGTCTCCTCTGTCGAGGGTGCACCCGGAGCCTACTCGCCGCGCAGGAAGGCCGCCGTGGCGGGATGGAGCCACGCCGCCGGAACCGCCTCCGCGAGGTCGCGTGGATCGCTCGGCCGCTCATGGGCCAAAAGCCGCGCGAGGGCCGGCTTCGCCTTGTCGATCGCCGCGACGAGCCGGGCGACGGAGGCCGGATCGAGGCCGGGCTTGCCGAGGATGAAGCTCCACGACCCCACCGTCTCGATCGCCTCGGCCTGGCCTGGGAAGGTGCCGGGCGGGACGGTGATGCGCCGCAGGGACGGGCTCGCCGCCAGGATCGCGGGAAGAGCCGCCGCCGCGGGGCCGAGGAAGCGGGCGCCCCCCGGTGCCTCGGCCATGGCCCGGAAGCCCGGCCAGCCAGTGCCGCCGCCGAACAGGGCCGCAGCCCGTCCGTCCCGCACCATCGCCGGGCCGTCACCGGCATGGTCGAGCAGGACCGGGCGGATGTCCTGCTCGGGGTCGATGCGTGAGCCGCGCAGGATGGTCCGGCCCATGGCGGTGAGGCCGGAACTCCGCGTGCCGAGGGCGACCGGCTTGCCGCGCAGGTCGTCGATGCCGCGCACCGGGCTCTCGGCCGGTACCACGAACAGGCCCGGGGCCGCGTAGACCGGCGCGACCACCGTCACGGCCGGAGGCGTGCCCTGCGCGGACAACGCCTCGTAGGCATACTCGCCCTGGACGAGGCCGAGATCGACTTGGCCGTCGCGCAGGAGCACCAGGTTCTCGGTCGAGCCCTTGCTGGCGCGCAACTCCAGGGTGAGGCCCGGGTCCACCTCGCGGATCGCCGCCGCCAGCGCCTCGCCATAGGCCGGGAATCCGCCCCCGGGCGTCGCGGTGGCGAGGACGAGGCGCAGCGGTTCGGCGGCGTGGGGGGCGGGCGGCGCCATGAGGATGGTGATGCAGGAGACGGCGGCGATCAGCCAGGGCTTCAGCATGTTTCCCCCCGGCTCGCCGGATGCTCCCGGCGCCTTGCTGGCTCTCCACCGGCATCCCGGAGCGGCGAAAGCGGAACGCTGTCCGTTTGATCCCGGGACGCCGGCGGTGATGAATCGTGCGTTCTCGCTTGCAGCGAGCCCGGGCATGAGAGGGTGACGGCCCGACCGATGTGCCGCGACCCGCCGGCGCAACCTCAATTCGCTGGCACCGGCGTCACAGGCACCGGTGCCACGTCGGGCTGGAGCAGCGAGACGGTGATCGCCCGGGTGACATGCTCGGCCATGCAGCGATAGCCGAGATCGGCCAGGCGGAAGCCGGCACCGGACTGCGCCGTGTCGCCCTTCAGGGCGCTGATCGCCCGCGTGGCGAGGTAGCGCATCGCCTCGTAGCGCTGAACCAGCGGCACCTGCTCGCGCTCGGCGACTTTCTGGATCGCCAGGACGAACTGACGGTAGTAATCGTCCTTGGCGAGGCTCGCAGTGTATTGGGGATCGACCAGCACCACGTCGATGCCGTGCGACTTGATCCAGGCCACGGTCTCGGCCAGGGACTGCGAGAAGTCCTCGATATCGACGCGGGCGAGCGCATCGTTGCCGCCGACCTGCCAGACCACGAGGTCGGGCTCGATCTCCGCCACCTGGTTGCGCAGGCGCTCGGCCGCCCCGAAGGCGATCTCGCCGGAGACGCCGCGGCTCTCCACCGTCACCTCGATGTCGGGCAGGGAGCGGGTCAGGGCGTCTTCGAGGCGCACCGGGTAGGTGGCGGCGGTGCCGAGCCCCCCGGAATTGGAGCCGATGGTCAGGACCTGGACGGCGCGGTGCTCGCGCAGGGCCTTCTTCACCGCCTTGAGCTTGGCCAGCGTGTAGAGCTTGGAGCCCGGCACCCGGCATTCCGGGGAGAGGCTGGGATCGGGCGCGTCCGGGCTCGGCGCGGTGGCCTGGAGCGCCGGGATCTCGGCATGGGCCGGCGAAGGCGGCGCCGGCTGACCCTGGGCCGTTTGCGTCGTCGTCGACTGCGCCTGCACGGCGAAGGCGAGGCACGAGACCATGGCGAGGCTCACGCCGCCGAGGAGGGACGGGGAGAGCGAGAGCGCCATTCGACGAACCATGCCGTGAAGGAGAGAGAAGCCAAACCGCATCCTACGACAAATATGTCTGTCGCGAAACCACCTCCGCTCCAGAAACGAATCAGTTGTGCACCGAGACTGGCGACCGAGCCGACCGAGAACACCGCGAGGGAATTGCGCCCGAGGCCGGCGAGCTGGCGGGTGAGCCAGCGCGCCCGCGGCTGGACCAGGCCGAACACCGTCTGGAAGGCGAGGAGTACGCCGAGGAAGTGCACCAGCCGGGCCGGCGACAGGTAGGACTTGTCGAAGATGAAGAGCAGCCGCGGCTCCGGTACCGACAGGGGATCCGGCCGCAGGTTGAACCAGGACAGGACGGCGCCGACGAGCACGATGACGATTCCGAGCGGCATCAGGCGGCGGCGCCAGGCCAGGAACCGCTCCGAGCTGCGGCGCCACTCGTGAGCGGCGAAGCCCAGCACCAGCAGCAATTGCCAGCACAGCGGGTTAAAGAACCAGTGCCCCTCCATCGGCCAGCTCGGGATGTTGATCTCGAAGACCAGGCTGACGGCGTAGAGCAGGACCGAGAGGCCGATCGCCAGGCCGAGATGCACCCGCGACAAGAGCACGAAGGCCGGCGCCAGGCCGAGCAGCACGACGTAGAGCGGCAGGATGTTGAAGAAGCCGAGCTGATGCAGCAGCGTCACCCAGCCGACAGTGGCCTGGATCGGGTCGCTGAAGATCGGCCCGGCATTGTGCCACTCCACCAGCAGCGGGTTGTCGAGGTAGAGGGCGGCGCCCGCCAGCATCGCCAGCGCGATGGCGGTGATGACGAGCTGGGCGCGGTACACCTCGACCATGCGCGAGAGCAGCCGCAGCACCGTGCGCAGGGCGGGCTCCGGCACCCCGTCGCGCCCGCGGGTGGCGATGCCGATCGACCAGCCGGCCAGGAACACGAACAGCTCGGCCGCGTCCGAGATCCCGTACTGGGAATAGGTATAATTCTGGAAGACGTTGCCCGGGATGTGGTTGATGAAGATCGTGATCAGGGCGATGCCACGCCAGAAATCGACCGCATTCGGTTCACGCATGATGCTCGTGGTCCCTTTTGCCGGCCTGCGGACGTCCCCGGACCGATGGGGAGTGCCTGACATCGATGAAGCTAAGCATCATTCCGCCGGCCGCAAACGCCCGGTGCCGAAGTGGTCACCGGTTCGGCGACGAAAATGATGCAGAAGCCAGAAGCCAAGCTGAGTTGCCCTGTGCAACTCAGCTTGGAGCATGACGGGACCGCCGCGCACCTGCGCGG
>JAEWKL010000156.1 GCA_023386115.1 Pseudomonadota bacterium | reverse complement strand
GAGCGAGCGCCAGGGCGTGGCGGCGCTCCAGGGTGCCGGGCGGCGCCAGCATGGTCAGGCCGGCGAGGGAGCCCGGCGCCAGATCCTCGAGCGGCGTGCCGCCGGGCACGAGGGGCGAGAGTTGCAGGGCGTCGTCCGCCACCTCGGCGAGGTCGGCGGGCGGATGGCCGTAGACGCCCGGACGGGCGGAGATCGGATCGGTCACAGGGATCAGCCGCGGGGGAATTCCAGGCCCATCTCGCGGTAGCGCTCCGGATCGTCGGCCCAGTTCTCCCGCACCTTCACGAACAGGAACAGATGGACCTTCGCCTCGGCCGCCTCGGCGATGTCGATCCGCGCGGCCTGGCCGATGGCCTTGATGGTCTGGCCGCCCTTGCCGAGCACGATCTTCCGCTGGCTCTCGCGCTCGACGAAGATGGTCTGCTCGATCCGCACCGAGCCGTCGGGCCGGACCTGCCACTGGTCGGTCTCGACGGTCGAGGAATAGGGCAGCTCCTCGTGCAGCCGGTCGTAGATCTTCTCCCGCGTGATCTCGGCGGCGAGCATCCGCAGGGGCGCGTCCGAGACCTGGTCCTCGGGATAGAGCCAGGGGCTCGGGGGCATCCGGGTCGCGAGCTCGCGGCGCAGGTCGTCGACGCCATCGCCGGTCAGCGCCGAGATCATGAAGATGCGCTCGAACGGCACCCGCTCGTTGAGCGCGGCGGCGAGCGCCAGCAACTTCTCACGCGCGATCAGGTCGATCTTGTTGAGCACCAGGTATTTCGGGCGCTTCAGCTCCGGCATCCGCTTCAGGATCGCGTCGACCTCCTCGTCCACGCCCTTGCGGGCGTCGATCAGGAGGCAGACCGCGTCGGCATCGGCCGCGCCGCTCCAGGCAGAGGTCACCATCGCCCGGTCGAGGCGGCGCTTGGGCGCGAAGATGCCGGGGGTGTCGACGAGGACGATCTGCGCCGCGCCCTCCATGGCGATGCCGCGCACCAGCGCCCGGGTGGTCTGCACCTTGCGCGAGACGATCGACACCTTGGTGCCGACGAGGCTGTTGAGCAGGGTCGACTTGCCGGCATTCGGCACGCCGATCAGGGCGACGAAGCCGGCCCGGGTCTCCTGCGGCGGGCCGGATTCCTTCGGACCGGTGTCGTCGGTGTCGGGAGTGGTCTCGTCCGTCATTCTGCCTGCTCCCCGGGCTCGTCCCCGGTCCACAGCCCTTCGCGCACCAGGAGCGCGCGCGCCGCATTCTGCTCGGCCAAGCGCTTCGAGCCGCCGATACCGATGCCGGGCGCGACACCGGTGACCCGGGCCTCGATCCGAAATTGCGGCGCGTGGTCGGGCCCTGCCCGCTCCACCACCTCGTAGACCGGCGTCGGCCAGCCTTGCGCCTGCGCCCATTCCTGCAACGCGGATTTCGGGTCGCGGCTGCGCGTCCCTTCCGTCTGGCGGTCGGCCTCGAAGGCGCGGTCGATCACCGCCTTGGCGGCAGCGTAGCCGGCATCGAGGAAGATCGCGCCGAGGATCGCCTCGCAGACATCGGCGAGGATCGCCGCGTTGCGGCGCCCGCCGCCATGCACCTCGCCGCCGCCGAGGTTGAGATGGGGGCCGACCTCCCAGGCATTGGCCACCATGGCGCAGCTCTCGCGCCGCACCAGGCTCGACAGGCGCCGCGACAGGTCGCCCTCGTCGGCGCTGGCTAAGGCATTGTAGAGCCCGTCCGCCACGGCGAGCCCGAGCACCCGGTCGCCCAGGAATTCGAGGCGCTGGTAGCTGCCGCGGCCGTTGGTGGCGCTGACATGGGTGAGCGCCCGCACCAGGAGGTCGCGGTCGGCGAAGCGGTGGCCGATCCGCTCCTCCAGCACCGAGAGATCCGGCCGGCGCCGCATCCCGCGCTTGCGCCGCGGCGGGGCCTCACCCGATGCGGGGGCAGGCGGCTCGGCCTGCGGCGTGGCGGCGTCGGCGTCGCTCAACTCGTTCAAGCTCCCGTCAGTGGATCGGCTTGAACAGCCGGTTCCAGCGCACCGTCCACGGCCAGTTCCAGATCTGCCAGGCGGCGGCGCCCTCGTCGATCGAGAAGAAGATCACCTCGGCCCGACCAATCAGGTTCTCGTACGGCACGTAGCCGACATTGCCGAGGTCGCGCGAATCGGTGGAGTTGTCGCGGTTGTCGCCCATCATGAAGAAGTGGTTCGGCGGCACGGTGTAGACCTGGGTATTGTCCCACAGGCCGCGGTCGCCGTCGCGCTCGATGATCTCATGGGTGACGCCGCTGGGCAGGGTCTCGCGGTATTGCGGCACCAGGGTCGGCTGGCCAAAGGCGTCGGTGGTGGAGTAATCGGCGATGCGCTCGCGCTTCACCGGCCGGCCATTGATGTTGAGCACGCCCTCGATCACCTGGATCCGGTCGCCCGGCAGGCCGATCACCCGCTTGATGTAGTCGGTGGCGTTGTCCTTCGGCAGCTTGAACACCACGATGTCGCCCTGCTTCGGCGAGGCGCCCCAGATCCGGCCCTTGGCCTTGAACGGAAGGTACTCGCTCAACGGCAGCGAGTACTTGGAATAGCCGAGCGAATACTTCGAGACGAAGAGGTAGTCACCGATCAGCAGGGTCGGGATCAGCGAGCCGGACGGGATGTTGAACGGCTGGAACAGCAGGGTGCGGACCACGACGGCGATCAACAGCGCCTGGACGCCGACCTTGACGGTCTCCTTGATCGAGTCCCAGAGGCCGGCCTCCTTGCCGCGTTTCAGGTCCTGGTCCGTGCGTGCGCGATCCATACTCGTTCTCTCCGGCGGTCCGTGCAGATGTCGCCTGGGCACCCGCCGAGGGCACGCGGCCGGCTTTATGCGCGGTGCGGGGGGTCTAGACCAACGCTTGCCCGCCCGCAACGCGGCGGCGCAGCCAGGGGCGAATCACCCCTCTGCGCTCGACGACTCCGGCAGCGCCTCGATGATGACGAAGGCCTGCGCGAGCGGCGGATCGTCGGTCAGGGTCACGTGCACCACCGGGCGGTGGCCGGGAGGGATCAGGGCGGCGAGGCGCTCGGCCGCGCCGTTGGTCAGGCGCAGGGTCGGCCGGCCGCCGGGCAGGTTCACCACCTCCATGTCGCGCCAGAACACGCCGTGGCTCATGCCGGTGCCCAGCGCCTTGGAACAGGCCTCCTTGGCGGCGAAGCGCCGCGCATAGGACGGGGCGCGGGCGGCGCGCCGGTCGCTGCGGGCGCGCTCGCCCTCGGTGAACACCCGGTGGGTGAAGCGGTCACCGAAGCGCTCGAGCGAGCGCTCGATGCGGCGGATGTCGCAGAGATCGGAGCCGATGCCGACGATCATGCGCCGGTCCCGGTCCGGGCCTGCCGGCGGCCGGCCTCCATGGCGGCCCGCATCGCCCGGATCGCCGCGGGCAACCCGTCGAAGATCGCCTCGGCCATCAGGGCATGGCCGATATTCAGCTCGCGCAGCTGCGGCAGGGCCGCGACCGGCCCGACGCTGTCGACGGTGAGGCCGTGGCCGGCATGGATCTCGAGCCCGAGGGCGTGGCCATGCTCGGCCGCGCGGGCGAGCCGCGCCAGCTCGGATCGGACCTTCGCCGCATCGCCCGCGATCACCGCCTCGCAATAGGTGCCGGTATGCAGCTCGACCACCGGGGCGCCCAGGGCCCGGGCGGCCTCCATCACATGCACCTCCGGCTCGACGAACAGCGACACCCGCACCCCCGCCTCGACGAGCCGCCGGATCACGGGCGCCAGGTGCTCGCGGCCGCCGACGATGTCGAGCCCGCCCTCGGTGGTGCGCTCCTCGCGCTTCTCCGGCACCAGGCAGGCGGCGTGGGGCTTCAGGCGAAGGGCGATGCCCAGCATCTCCTCGGTCGCCGCCATCTCGAAGTTCAGCGGCCGGTCGATCTCCCGCTGCAGCCGCTCGACATCGGCATCGCGGATGTGGCGGCGGTCCTCGCGCAGATGGGCGGTGATGCCGTCGGCCCCGGCCGCGACCGCCGCCTGCGCCGCGCGCACCGGATCCGGCATCGTGCCGCCGCGGGCGTTGCGCAGGGTGGCGACGTGGTCGACGTTGACGCCGAGACGAAGGGGTGAGGCGGACATGGGCAGGACTCTCGGGGCGAGCTTCCCAGGGTGGGCTTCTCGGACGGGGCTCTCGAAGGAACGCCCGCGATGTAGCGTGGCCCCCCGGCCGCCGCCAGCCGCCCGTATGGCGGAACAACACTCCCCCGCGAAAGCGCGGGGCGGCGGGGCATCCGCCTGGACACCTCGCCCGCTGCGCCGCACTGTGCTCCCT
>JAEWKL010000854.1 GCA_023386115.1 Pseudomonadota bacterium | reverse complement strand
CGCGACGCTGTCGCGGAAGGCGGCGCGCTCCGCCGGCACCACGTCGGCGAAGGGATCAGCGTTGATCTCGTCGAGCGGCCGTCCCGCGAGCTGCGCCGCCTCGGGTGGGAAGTCGAAGCGGCCATCGAGCCCCACGGGCACGAACAGGACGCGGGACGCGGCGAACCAGGCGTTGCGCCGGCGCGTCTCGGCCCGGCGCAGCCGCAGCAGGGCCGCCGCATCGGTGACGTCGAGGACGAGGCCGGCGGCAGCCCGCGGCCGGCCCTCCGCGGTCAGGTGCAGCTCGGTGCGCAGCGTGAAGAGGCGCAGGGTGCCGTCCGGCCGCACGATCCGCATCTCGCGCTCGGGCAGGGCATGGCCCTGCATCAGGTCGGCGGCACTCGCCAGGTTGGGCCGGTCGTCGGGGTGGACGAGGTCGACGAGGAGGCCGTAGCTCGGCCGCGTCCGCCCGGGATCGAGCCCGAGCAGGCGGAACAGGCCCGGCGACCACGTCTGCCGGCCGGAGGCGAAGCTCCAGGCCCAACCGCCCGTCAGCCCGGCATTCTCGGTCAGCCGGAGGAAGTCCGCGGGAGCGAAGGACGGGTCGGCCACGCGCATGGTCCTCACCAGGATGGGTCCTCGCCGGATGAGCCGCCGCGTCGCCGCGCCGTGATCCGCCGGGGAATTTTCAGGCCAGGACGCCCGGCGGTGCAAGGCCGCCCGGCATCAGGGATCTCCGGTTCGGCCGCTCGCCGGTCCGGCCTGTGGTACGAGGCAGGTTCTCACGGCATGACACCCGTGGCCGCGGACGGTGTAGCCTGACCCGCGACAGATCAACGGACCGTGGTGCCCGCGCCGGCGCCGCGGCAGGATGGAGACGCCCGATGACCGAGACCGACGCCCTCCGGCACCCCGAGATCCGTGAGGAGGTCGCCAAGCTCTGCGCCCGCTTCCCCGACGAGTATTGGCGCCGGCTCGACGCCGAGCGCGCCTACCCGACGGACTTCGTGAACGCGCTCACCGAATCCGGCTATCTCTCGGTGCTGATCCCCGAGGAGTATGGCGGCTCCGGCCTGCCGCTCTCGGCCGCCGCCGCGATCCTCGAGGAGGTGCAGCGCTCCGGGTGCAACGGCGCGGCCTGCCACGCCCAGATGTACACGATGGGCACGGTGCTGCGGCACGGCACCCAGGCCCAGAAGGAACGCTACCTGCCGGAGATCGCCGCCGGACGCCTGCGGCTCCAGGCCTTCGGCGTCACCGAGCCGACGAGCGGCACCGACACCACGGCGCTCCGCACCACCGCGCGCCGCGAGGGCGACAGGTTCATCGTCAACGGGCAGAAGATCTGGACCAGCCGGGCCGAGCATTCCGACCTGATGCTGCTGCTTGCCCGCACCACGCCCCGCGACCAGGTGGCGAAGAAGACCGACGGCCTCTCCACCTTCATCGTCGACATGCGCTCGGTCCTCGGCCGCGGCCTGACCATCCGGCCGATCCGCACGATGATGAACCACAATTCCTGCGAGGTGTTCTTCGACAACATGGAGGTTCCGGCCGAGAATCTGGTCGGCGAGGAGGGCAAGGGGTTCCGCTACATCCTGTCGGGCATGAATGCCGAGCGGCTGCTCATCGCCGCCGAGTGCATCGGCGATGCCAAGTGGTTCATCGCCAAGGCGTCTGCTTACGCCCGAGAGCGCCAGGTCTTCGGCCGGCCGATCGGCCAGAACCAGGGCATCCAGTTCCCGATCGCCAAGGCCTACGCCAACATGCGCGCCGCCGAGCTGATGGTTCAGGAGGGACTTCGCCTCTACGAGGCCGGGGCCAATCCGGGGGCGGAGGCCAACATGGCCAAGATGCTCGCCGCCGACGCCTCGTTCGAGGCGGCCAATGCCTGCATCCAGACCTTCGGCGGCTTCGGCTTCGCGGAGGAGTACGACGTCGAGCGCAAGTTCCGCGAGACCCGGCTCTACCAGGTGGCGCCGATCTCGACCAACCTGATCCTGTCCTACATCGCCGAGCACGTGCTGGGCATGCCGCGGTCGTATTGAGGGACCGGCCGCCCCTGGAGCAGCAGCCGATCGCAGGGCGATCGGCTGCTGCTCCAGCGCTTGGGGCTTTCCCGCATCGTCCGCGACGATGCTCTGGCGCCGGACGCCCGGTCCGGCCATAGGGGCGGCCAAAGGTGCTGTGATGACGACGGATCTCGCCCCGCTGCTGTTCCTGCCCGGGCTCCTCAACGACGCGGTGCTGTGGCGCGCGGCGATCGACGCGCTCGCCGACCGGACCGCCGCCGCGGTGGCGGACCTGACCCTCGACGACACGATCGCGGCGATGGCGCGGCGGGCGCTCGCGGTCGCTCCGCCGCGCTTCGGCCTCGTCGCCCTGTCGATGGGCGGCTACGTCGCCTTCGAGATCCTGCGCCAGGCGCCCGAGCGGGTGACCCGGCTCGCCCTGTTCGACACCGCCGCCGCCCCGGAGAACGAGGAGCGCGCCGCCACGCGGCGCCAGGGCATGGACCAGCTCAAGGTCGGCCGCTTCGCCGGGGTCACGACCCGCCTGCTGCCGAAGCTCGTCCATGCCTCGCACGTGCACGGGCCGGTGGGCGAGGCCGTGAAGGCGATGGCCGAGCGGGTCGGCGGCGCAGCCTTCCTGCGCCAGCCGCGCGCGAT
>JAEWKL010000821.1 GCA_023386115.1 Pseudomonadota bacterium | reverse complement strand
GGTTGCGGTCGACCTCGCACGGGCGCTGCACCGGGCCGAGCGCATGTGCGCGCCGACCTCGGCGGTCCTGGCGCCGTTCGCCGCGCAGCGCCTCGCCGCTCCGGGCCCATGCCGCATCCCAGTCCGGGTTTCGGGTGGTTCCGGGGCGATGCATGGCGACCGAGCAGGCCGCTCCCGGCGTCGCCGCTCCCGTGCGGCCGGCCTCCTGTTGAGGCGAGTCGAAGAGGCGAGTCGAACAAGCTCCCGACGATGTCGTCTCAAGAGGTGGCGGTCCCCGATCCCCGTTGGGGGGGCGGGCCGAGCGGATGGCGCACCACGAGGCGCTCAAGGGAAAACGAGAGGGTGCGTCGATCGATCGTGTCGTATTCCTCGGCCGGGATCCAGCGGTCCGAATGCAGGATCAGATGGCGCTCACCGGGGGCGACGGGAACGACGACTTCGCTGCGGCCACACGGGATCGTGTCGGTGTGGCGCACGGTGCCGCCCGTACCGATGAGACGCAGGCTCAAGGGGCGGTCGCGATAGTTGACGACGTGCAGGCCGAGATGGGTCGCCTCCGCATCGGGCGGCACGGTGAGCACGGCCTCTCCGCCAGAATAAGGCGCCGTCCCGTCCTGCGCCCAGCCGGGACCGAGCCAAGCCGGAAGCGCCTCGGCCGGCACGGGCGAGGTCCGTGGCCGTGCCACGCCGGTGCGGCCGCCGCCGGATTCCGCGTCAAGCTCCAGCGTGAGCGCCAGGCCGGCACGGCGGAACATGTCGCATGCGAAGGCGGCCGACCAGCCGCTCTCGAACCAGCCGAACTTGCGGATGCAGTAGACGGAGACACCGTCGAGCCGCAGGCCCCAATGCGGCCACCAGACCTCCTGGATCGGCTCGGCGGCGAACGCGATCACCCCGGCCGTCGTCAGCCGGTCGGCGCAGCGCGCGATCACCTGCCAGGGGCGCACGGCGTGATGCAGGGCTTCATAGAAGAACGCCATGTCGAAACGGCCGTCGACCGGTAACGTTTCGAACGTGCCGACCACGGCCGTGACCGGCAGCTTCATTCGGTCGGCGCGTCGATTGATCAGCGCGACGAAGTCGGGATTGATGTCCAGCGCGACGACCTCGGCGCCGAGCATCGCGAAGAACTCGCTCGTCAGACCCCATCCCGCCCCGAGATCGAGCACCCGCGGGGCGGCGGGGAGGCCGGCAAGGCGCAAGGCGCGGCCGATCCGCATGTGGTGGGCGACGAGACCCGACGGATCCCGCCAGCCATAGGGATTGGCTGCCTCGGCATGCGCGTCGGCATCGAACCGCGTCAGCTCGTTCACCGATTGGTCGAGGGTGCGGCCCGCGATCTCCTCGTAGAGCGCGACCTGCGCGGCCACGTAGGCCTCGCCGTACGGATCGAGGCCGCCGTCGATCGGTGTCTCGAAGCTCAGCACGAAGTCGTCGAGGAGCGGCCGGGCCGCGGGAGCCTCGAGACCGCCGGCCGCGTCGACGGCGTCGACGAAGGCGTCGAGGTCCCGCGTCGGGTAGACCGTTTTGGGTCGGACCTTGGACTGAGTCTCGGGCTGAGCTTCGGGCGAGGGCTGAGATACGGAGGCCGGGCGGGGCTCGGCCACGGGAGGCGGCGCCGCGGGAGAGCGGCCCTCGGCCTGCCCGTAACGCAGGAAGTGTGTGAGGCCGTCCCGGTATTCGCCGCGCGTCACCGCGGCCGCGACGTCCGGATAGGCCGCCAGGTACCAGGCCTCGTCGAAGGCCGTCCTCTCGTCCATCCTCATCTCCTCGACGGCGCACCATCGGACCGGGATCGGCGTCCCGCCTGCCGTGGCACACCAAGGGTAGCGCGCCGTCTCCGTCAAGGGCCGGCCGCGTTCCTCTGCGGCAGACCGGTGCCGGCCGCGCGGCGGATATACCGGCGGGCCGGGAGCCTCAGGCGATGCGCGAGGCGTCGAACGTGACGACGATGTCGTTGAGGCAGCCATATTTCATCAGGTTGTCGTGCAGGATGCGGCTGAGGTCCTGGCGCCCGATCCGCTCCAGCGTGCCGCCGTCACGGACGATGAACGTCTCCGGGAACGTGTCGACGACCCATTCGAGAAAGTCGAGCGGCTGCGAGCGCGAGTGGTGCAGCAGGCACCACGCGTTGAACTCGAAGTGCACGAGGGCGTTCGCGCGCCAGATGAGGTCGGCCGCGCTCCGCAGGATCAGCGGCTCGAATCCCTCACAATCGATCTTGACGAAATCCGGCAGGCGCCCGTCGGTGCGGGTCAGCAGGGTGTCGGGCGTGAGCATCGTCACGCTGGTCCCGAACGAGGCGATATGGCCATAGGCCGATTGCTCGTTGAAGAGCGTCCGTCCGTTGTGGCCGCCGATGGCGCAGTGCAGGGCCGTGGCGTTGTGGATGCCGTTGTCGGAAAGGTTGCGCTGCAGGAGCTCGAAGACCGGACGGTTGGCCTCCACCGCCGTGACGTGCCCGGCGGGGCACAGGCCCGCCATCATGAGGGCGGTGACGCCGATATTCGCGCCGATGTCCCAGCAGACGTAATCGGGCTTGAGATAGCGCGCGCTGAAATCCTCGAACGACGCCTCGAACCGGTCCGTGATGCTCGCGTAATAGGGATCCGCCTCGTCGAGCCCGGTGATCCGGCGGAGCGTCCCGTTGAGGGTCACGGATTTGGTCGGCATGTCGCACTCGGCATCGTGGAGGGGGCGCCCGCGGTCGCGTGCTTGACGACGCCTGCCCGCCCCGCCTGACCCGACCCGGAGGACGGGCGGCCCGCGGACCGGTGCAGCGCCCGCGCCGCCCGACGACGCGCCGTCGTCCGGCACCGATCATAACGGTTTCGGCGCCGTCCGCGAGCCTCCCGCGCCGCCGCCCTGAGG
>JAEWKL010000675.1 GCA_023386115.1 Pseudomonadota bacterium | reverse complement strand
CCGGAGGCCCGCGCCGCCGCCGCCCGGGAGCGGGACCTCGCCGAGGGATTGGTGAGCCGGAAAGGAGAGCGTTGAGGTGACGCAGTTCAGGATCGGGATCGACGTCGGCGGGACCTTCACGGACCTCGTGGCGATCGACCGCACCGGCACGACGATGTTCGCCAAGTCGCCGTCCACCCCGGACGACCAGTCCCTCGGCGTGCTGGCCGGCCTCGAGGAACTGGCCCGCAGGCTGGGCCTCGGCCTCCGGGAGATGCTGTCCCGGACCGAGCGGATCGTGCACGGCACGACGGTGGCCACCAACGCGCTCCTCGAGCGCAAGGGCGCCAGGGTCGCGCTCCTCACCACGGAGGGGCACCGGGACGTGCTGGAGATGCGGGAGGGCCTCAAGGACGACCGCTACGACCTGCGCTCAAGCCCTCCCGAACCGCTGGTGCCTCGCTCCCTGCGCATCGGCGTCCGCGAGCGCCTGCGGGCCGACGGGTCCGTCACCATCCCGCTCGACGAGGGCTCCCTCGCCGAGGCGGTGGCCCGCCTGCGCGGCTCCGGCGTCACGTCGGTCGCGGTGTGCTATCTCCACGCCTACCGCAACCCCGCTCACGAGATCGCCACGGTCGAGCGTCTGAGACGGGAGCTGCCCGATCTCTACGTCACGCGCTCCAGTGACGTGCTGCCCCAGATCAAGGAATACGAGCGCGTCTCGACAACGGTGGTGAACGCCTATGTCGGGCCGGCGGTCCAGCGTTACCTCACCAACCTGGAGCGACGCCTGCGCGAGGCCGGCCTGTCCGGCTCCCTGTTCATCATCCTGTCGCATGGCGGCATGGCGCCCGTCGAGGAGGCGGGCCGGCTCGCGGCGGCGACGGTCCTCTCGGGTCCGGCCGGCGGGGTGGCGGGCGCGCGCCGCTGCGCCGCGATGCTCGACCTTCCCGACCTGATCCCGTTCGACGTCGGAGGAACCTCGACCGACATCTCGCTGATCGTCGACGGCCAGGCGGCCCTGTCCGGCACCCGCGGACTGGCGGGCGAGCGGATCGCCCTGCGCTCCCTCGACATCGCATCGGTCGCAGCCGGCGGGGGCTCGCTCGCGAGCTTCAAGGACGAGCGGTTCCAGGTCGGCCCCGAGAGCGCGGGCGCCGTTCCGGGACCCGCCTGCTACGGTCAGGGCGGCACGCAGCCCGCCGTGACCGACGCCAACCTGCTCCTCGGCTACCTCGATGCCGAGACCTTCCTCGGCGGCCGCAAGCGGCTCGACCGGGCCGCCGCCGAGCGCGCGGCCGACGGCCTCGCGCCGCGGCTCGGCCTCTCGCGCGAGGAGACGGTCCTCGGCATCCATCGGCTGATCAACCTGAAGATGGCCGACGGCATCCGCCTCATGACCCTCCGGCGGGGCGTCGATCCCCGGCGCTTTGCCCTCCTGTCCTTCGGGGGGGCCGCGGGCCTGCACGCGGTCGAGGTCGCCCGCGAACTGGAGATCCCGCGGGTCATCGTGCCGACCGTCGCCTCGGTCCTCTCGGCCTGGGGCATGCTGGCGAGCGACCTGCGCTACGAGGTGAGCCGCACCCATGTCGGCGAGAGCGCAGCCGTCGACGACGATGGGCTCCGGGCGATCTTCGCGGATCTCGAGGCGCAGGCGACCGCCCGGCTGCGCGAATGGTTCGACGGACCGCTCTGCGTCGAGCGCTCGGCGGAGATGCGCTACGGCGAGCAGGTGTTCGAGGTCGACGTCCCGCTCGACGACCTCGCCTGGGACGCGCCGGCCCTCGTCGCCCGGGTCCACGAGCAGTTCCATGCCCGCCACGAGGACTTGTTCACCTACGCCTCGCGGGACCAGGAGGTCGTGTTCGTCAACGCCCGCGTCGCCGTGGTGGGAACGGTGACGGCACCGCCCGTCCGGGCGGCGACCACCTCGTCCTCACCTGCCACGCCCGCGGCGCAGCGACGTGCCTACTTCGACGGTTGGCGCTCGGTACCCGTCTACAGGATCGAGGCGCTCGAACCGGGCATGACGGTCGTGGGGCCGGCGATCTTCGAGGCGGAGACCACCACCGTGATCGCCAGCGAGGGCGACGTCGTCACGGTCGATCGGCGCGGATGGCTCGACGTCCTCTTGAGACGTGAGGGCACGGCGGTTCGGTGAGGCAGACGGGTCCCGCATCCGCTCCTGCGATCGGATGCGGGCCGCCGACCGCCTCTTCGCGATGGCGCGGCAGCGGGATCGGCGCCGGGCGGGGCTGGCCCGTTCTGGCAATGTCGGTTCCGTCCACGCCCGCCGATCCGCAATGCGGCCTGCGGGACCGGCGAAGGCGTCGCCCACAAGCCGGAGCGTCGGCGAGCCCTCGGCGGTGCATGGTGGCGTGATCCCCTTTCACGCCGCGCTCGAGGAGCATCCCCGCGATGTCGCCATGGCCGAGCGCGGAGCGCAGGTACCAGGAGACGGCGCGCGATCAGGGTGGCTTTGCTGACCCGCCCCCGGAAGCCGCCCTGGGGTTCGCTGCTCGAGCGAGAGAACAATAACATTTTATATATTGAATTCATAGTCATAGAATCGCTCGAATGATCGATTTTTCGCAATGATTGGAATTTATCTATGCATTCGCCATATCGTCTATGTTTAGACAATTATTGCACGCTCCACACATGAACCCTGTCCGGACACCGCCCAACATGCAGGCGGCCCTTGTCACCAGCAAGATCGACCACGCGTTCCTGGTTGGCCCGATCACCCTGCCGAGCCTCGCCAGCCGGTCCCTTTTTCAGCATTCCCATCGCCTGGATCACCGCCCCGGAACCGGTGCCGGACGAGGAGACCCTGAGCCTCGGCGCGTTGATGCGCCACCCGCTCGTGACCTCTCCACGCAACGCGAGCCCCTATGTGGAGCGACGCGACCTCGTCCTGCGGGAGAACCTGCCGCGGGATGGCAAACGCCACGTCCTGCCTGCGCACGATCGCCGTGAAGGCCCGTGCCTCCGCGACGGCACGCCCAAATTTGGGGACGCCTGAACTTGAGGATACCGAAATCTGAGGATGCCTTAACTTGGTGACGGCGGTTTGAGAGCATCGTGGGCAAGTCTGTCCCGCTCGCCACGCTCGTCGCCCGTCAGGAGAAGCCACACCGCCCGCACATCGGACGACGCTCGCCTCATCGAACGTGCGGGAACGTGACCCGGCCACGACACGCCGAGACCGCCTGGAAACGGCGCGCCACCCCTCGGTGGCCGGGCCCCTCCTCGAGGGACCATCCGAGCACGCGCGAGCGTGTTAGCGCCGCTCCCGCCGACCCCGCGTCGACTCGGGATTGTCGAGATAGTCGAGGAACCTCTCGACGGCGCTCACGAGATCATCCGCAGAACTTGCCGGATCGCCGAGAACGTCGAAGGCCGGCCGCAGGGACTTGGGCCAGTGCTGCTCGAACTCCGCATCGAGGCGTTTCCAAGCCTCCGCCGCCGCACCGCCTGTCCCGCCGACCGGAATGACCGCTCGACCCGTGCGGCGGGCGGCCTCGACCTCGTCGACAACGCCGTCGCCGACGACGCGCTCGCGCCGGCCGCCACGCTCGACGTCCTTCTCGCCCGCTATGGCCACGCACGCGCCGGACTGCTGGACCATCGCCTCCCTGTAGCGCCGCTTGAATTCGGACGCTTCGACGCCGGCCGGCGCTTCGCGCGGAAATGGCCGGAGCATCAGGCTCTTCTCCAGGTTCGGCGTCTCCTCCTTCAACACCACGCTCAGCGCGCCGGAGATGGACGCGCTGCCGACGACGAGGCCGAATCCCGATACCAGCCGCTTGCCGCGCTCCGCGATCGAACGCCCCACTCCGCGCGCCACGGCCTCCACGCGGCGCCGGCGCTCCAGGTCGGCGGGTTCGAGCGTGTCCGGGAAGCTGCCGGCGATCATGACGCTGCGTCTGGCGAGGCGCATCTCGACCTCGTGCAGGATATCGTCGATCTCCGGGAACCCGTCGACCTCGACGGCCCGAATGCCGTAGCGCTGAAGGTCCTCGATCCACAAATCGTGCCGGATGCGCTCGGCAGCCTTCCGCCCAGGCCCCTTGGCCGGCCGCCGCACGATCGCATAGTGCTCCGGGCCATTATCGCGAAAGGACTCGCGAATGCTTCCAAACAAGTGAGCAAGATTCGGGTCAGTGAAGCTGAATCCTATAAATAAGAATTGTTTACTTACAAGATGTCCTGTTAAAACTTGCAAATAGCCTGGTCGCATCCTGCGGTATAGCTCGTAGTCATCCTTGGCAATGACCACGTCGGAAGGGTGTTCGACCGAGCCATGCATCTTGTAGAGAATGCTGTGCGCCCATGGTTTGTCCACGCCGAGATCCTCGTTGCGCGACTTGACGTCCAGAAGCTTGCGTTCCTGACGCCACGCGGTTTCAGGCAACGTGTCGTAGTTCGTTGTCCAGACGTGCCGCAGCGGCAGCCGAGCGAGCAGGCGGAACGCCTCCGGAGCTTCGGCTTTGGGCGGGAAAGCGCTGGCGATGAGGCGGGACAGTTCCTGCCGCTTCCCGACCGCCCGGTTGATGCTGTACTGCGCGACGGCGGCGAGATCCTGCTCGTTGTCGAGGTCGAGCCCGAGCGTCTGAGCGACGTCCTTGAGCAGGGTCTTCCAGTCGGGGTAGCCGGCGCCGCGGGACAGGCCTGCGCCGATGAAGACCGACGCCGACCCCTTCTCCAGGGCTTCCTCCCATCTCCGAACGAATGTCGAACGATCCATGGCGTCACCACGTCTCCCGGATTGAGGTCGGCTCATGCGACGAGGCTTGATGGCAAGTCAGGCAAGGGTCAAGGATCGGCGGCCTGGCGAGGCGGGTGTTCGTCTCGTTCCACGACGAGCCGGACGTCCATCGCGCGCACGTAGTCTGGAACTCTTCGGTGACGAGGGCGATCGGGACAATGCCGGCGTCTTTGACGCCTTGATCGTCGCGCACCGGAAGCACACGAGCAACGACGCTCTCAAGCGCTTCCTCGGCGAAGGACCGAAGGGATCTTCCGCCACCGGCGTCCCGACAGAGCGCAAGATCGCGTGGCGGCGGGGGATGCGGCACGAATTCTTGCAGAGACACGCCGGGGAGCGCGGTCGGCTGGGCATCCGCATCCACGGCATTCAGAAGGCCCGGAGGCAGACGGCGATTCGCAGACAAGACCCCTCCCGGCTGCCAAGCGTCGATGGAGCGCACTTCCGTCGTCGAGCGTCTCCCGTTCAGGGATGCACGCGATCGTCCCGCCGTCACGATGGAGGCGGGGACGAGCACGCTCCTGCCGCTCGCGGAGTTCCGGTCCGGCGCGACCGCGTCCAGGTCGTACCGATCGCAGGTCGATTCAGAGCATCCGCCCAACCCGCTCCTGTCCTCGCAAGACCCCTGGCCGAGCAGGCGCGAAGGTGGCCTGCGTCAAGCGCGTTCAGACGCGGGCCTCGCGGGCCGAGTCCGGCGGCGTCACGGCCTGTCGGGGACGAAGGCGACCCGGCCTCTGACCGTCTCCCCACAGGCCGGAATGGCCGGGCGCGGACCCTCTGCCGAGGGCAGGCAAGGCCCGCATGGTCTTGCTACGCCCAGGGATCCGCAGCATTGCGCAGCCCATTCGTCGGCCTGTTCCAGCAGGAGGGTGGCAGCGCTGGGCTCGGGGCGCACCATCGCCGTTCGATGTCAGGTATACGAGGCGGAGTCAACTCTTATGTTATTGTATGACTGTAGCTTTCTAGGCACATCTTTAAGAATTTCGAGTTATTTCCCCGACTCATGTCAAGGAATACTTTGTATTGATTCAAAAATTCGACTCGATTGACGTCACTGCGATGATTTAGAAAAGCTTTCGCCGATGCCTCCATGGGTGGAAACACCGACCACCATTTTTCGAAAAGATCTTTAACGCGAGAGTCTTGTTCTAAAATATCCTGCAGCGCGGTGTAATCGGCAAGTCCATCCGACGCAGCATCCGCATTGATCCGCTCGATGTCATGAAGGATCTGATCAACCTGAACGGCCAGATCCTCCACGGCGAGACTTGACAATTTTTCCATTTCATACTTGGCACCAGGTTCATGGAACAACGAACGATATTTCGAACCGATCACGATCCCGGCAACGAGAATCGTCGTCCTTTTCTCTCCTCCTCGCACCTTGTTGAGCGTTTCAATCAGATTGATGACGAATTCCCGCCTCTTGTTTCCATAAACATTATGCTTTACGAGTATGACTCTATAATATTTTTGATTCGGGGCTTGAATGACATAATCATTTTTCGCTTCGGCCCGTGCAGGCAGGGCAGAGATAATAATATCTGAAACGACTCTCGCCAAAATATCACTTCCACTCGCCTCCTTGAGCAATTCCAGAAAACTTCCCCAAGTCTGCTTTCGGATTGTGCTTGGAATTGCCAAGGAAAAAATATTATAAATAGAACCGGACAGCAAAATGTCCGAAGTTGCGGGTATCTCAGGAATACTTGATTTATAAAAATCACCATCTTCGATGCTGATTTCGATGCGACCTTGTGGGTACCATTCGTTTTTAACACGGTTTTGTAAGGCTGTGAAAAAACCATCGGTAATTCTCAATGACCATTTCTCAGCCCATTTCGGAACATCTTTCCAATATTCCACAGCATCGAGCGGAGGGTGCAGATCTGCATTCAACTCCGCAATATTGAGGAGAAAATGGTAAATTTCGCTGCTTGTACCAGAGACCATCGGATCTCCAAATTCCTCCTTATGCTCGTTTTTGACCGATTGAACTCTGAAACATTTCACACCCGCAAAAATATCTGGAATAGTACTGTGATATATGCACGTCTCCTTGCGATCAGGGCTGTCGTTGGAACCCTGATAGAATCCCAGCTCCTGCCCACACCAATCAAAGTTTCTTCTTGTAACATCAGTTCCAATCGCGACAAAATATATGGTTCGACGCAGCGCGTCATGAATCACGTTTGGAATCTTTTGGCCACCTTTGATAAAAACTCTGTCCAGAAAGGGCTCGAACCGCCCGCTCGGAAGCGCCTTGATCGCCGCCATGATGCGATCAGCAATCACCGCATCCTCAGTAGGATAGCTGATGAAAATCATATTCCGCGGCATGTTCTCTGTCCCGATCCGTCAAACAGCCGAGTACGCGTTTCCATGGCACCTTTGTCGGAGCCAAAGTGAGAGATTAAACCTCATACAAGTCAACGCAAGCGATTTGATAAGCGTTGACACGGGGCCCCATCTCGGCGTCACTGCGATCGGTCGCGATTAGCTACGATTTCGTGATCGCAAGAATAACTGGAGCAGCACTAATTTCAATTAATTGATCGTGCAATGATTTTTTAATCATTGGATAAAAATTACTGCACCTCTGTCAATGATAGAAGGAATGGATTTAGCAGCTTTTAGCTCGTAAACTATGGCGCGGCGAGCCTTGCATTGAGTGAGAGCACGGGGCACAGGGCTGCGAGCTGGAAGTTGCGCGAGAGGGTCGTCAGGGCTCCGAGGCGCTGCACGTGCCGGGCAGCGCAGGGGGTGTGCTCCCCAGGCCGACGAGATCGTCCTGGTCCCATGTTACCCAGGGACCAGCGGAACAGCGCTGTCCGGGAGCAGGAGACCAGCAGCCGCGCTGGACGAACTCCACGTGAGCGACGCCGATCGCCATCTCCTGCCCATGCGCCAGGGGTCAGACCGTGAACCGGTCGGCTGCCAAAACGAGGTTCGCTGCCCGAAGCGGCAACGGAACGACTCGTCACGCCGGCCTCGATCAATCTCGGCTCGGATCGAAGGCCGTCGGCGCTCCGTCGATTTTAACTTTTTTTTACCAGCGCATCGCTCGCGACACGAGTATCTCTCCGTGTAAGACCTTCGAGGCGGTGTATCGTGATGAGCCATGAGAGCAACGACGAGCAGAGCGGCCAACATCGCCGCGAAATCCTCCAGGTTGCCGGGTCCGCCGTTGCGGCGGGGCTTCTCGGAGTGTCTACAGCCTCCGCGCAGAGCGCGAGGTCCAGCGAGCGTGACGACTTGCCACTCGGTGCGCGCCTTCAAGGCGTGCAGCATTTCGGCGTCACGGTTCAGAACATGGACCGGGCCTACGAGTTCTACACGGAGGTGCTTGGCGGGACCGAGGTCATGCGGGACGGCGACTTCAAAGGGGAGCCGGTCCATTTCACGCTGATGGCCGACCAGGAGATCGTTGCTCACGAGCGCCGCGTCGATCCCCGCACCATCGGCGTTCCGGACCTGAAGGGCGGCTCCCAGCGGCTCGATGTCCGCTTCGTCCAGTTCGAGAACGTCGTCATCGAACTCCTGCAGTATCGCGACGCCGCGCAGCCGATGGGCCGCGGCGACAGCTGGGCCGAGCCGCGCGACCACATGAGCCCAGCCTATCCGCGCTCGATGCACATCTGCTTCTATATCCGTGACGACGTGGACTTCGACAAGTTCATCGCCGATCTGGAAGCCGAGTGCGCGCGCCGAGGCATGACGCAGGTCAGGGCGAACCGCACCGTGGCCGTGCACTCCGAAGAGGAGCGCCGCGCTGCACCGAGGAAGACGAATACGATCAAGATCCACGAGGGTCCGTCGAACGGCTGGTCGATCATCTATTGCAAGGGCCCCGAAGGCGAGCAGCTCGAATTCGTCCAAGTGCTCGGCCCCGTGAAGAAGACTTTTGCCGATGCCGCCGAGGCGCGCCGAACGGCGACGAGTCGCGGCTAGCGGGCGCATGTCGAGGAGATGAGCTGAGGGCCGCGCCCCTGCCGGCTCTCAGGCTCGTCCGAGGCGACCCCAAGAGCATGACCCCAAGAGCATGACCTTAAGACAATAGCCGCAAGACAATGGCCGCAAGACCATGGTCTCCGTCCTCCAGGGGGAAGGTCGGGTCGTGAACGGACTGTTTGATCGCCTGCCAAGGCTTCACCCATGAGAGCGACGTCGAGGCGCACGACGTGCAAGCTGACGAGCGGTCCCGGTTCGCCGAGCGTCCGGAGCGCGCCCTGGGCGGCGTGCAGGTCGTGAAGATCGGCGTGATCGAGCCCTCGGAACATCCGGAGAGGCCGGGCCTGGCCTCCGCGGAGTCAGTCGTGCCGTTCAGCCATCGCGCCAGATTCGATCGACGAGGGAGGAATACCCGATGAGTCTTCCCATACCACACGAGGTCGACCGACGAGAGGTCGTGACCGCCGAAGCGGTCGGCCTCGCGGCAGCGGACCTGCCGCCTGCAGCCGGGGGACAGGCGGCGGGCTCATCCGGGTTGCGTCCTTTGTCGCTCACGGTCAACGGCGAGCGTCGGCATCTCGACCTCGACACCCGCGTGACGCTGCTCGACGCCCTGCGCGAGCACCTGCACCTCACGGGCACCAAGAAGGGGTGCGACCACGGCCATTGCGGCGCCTGCACGGTGCTGGTGAACGGGGTCCGCATCAACGCCTGCCTCAGCCTCGCGGCGATGCACGACGGGGACGTCGTGACGACGATCGAGGGGTTGGGCGAGCCGGATCGGCTGCATCCCATGCAGGCGGCCTTCATCGCGCACGACGCGTTCCAGTGCGGCTACTGCACGCCGGGGCAGATCTGCTCGGCGGTGGCGGTTCTCTCCGAGGTCGAGGCGGGCGTGCCGAGCCACGCGACCGGCGACCTCACGGCGCCGATGACCCTGAGCAACGGCGAGCTGCGCGAGCGCCTGAGCGGCAACATCTGCCGCTGCGGCGCCTATTCCAACATCGCCGAGGCCGTGGCCGACGTGGCGGGGAGGCTCTGATGCGACCCTTCACCTATGAGCGCGCCGCGAGCGCCGCGGCGGCTGGGGCTGCCGTCGCCGCCCGGCCGGGCGCCCGCTTCATCGCGGGCGGCACCAACCTGCTCGACCTGATGAAGTTCCAGATCGAGACGCCGGCCCACCTCGTCGACATCCGGCACCTGCCCTTGCGGACGATCGAGGACATGCCGGACGGTGGCCTGCGCATCGGCGCGCTCGCCACCAACACCGAGGTCGCCGCCCACCCGCGGGTGAAGCGCGATTACGGCGTGCTCGCGCGGGCGATCGTGGCCGGCGCCACGGGGCAATTGCGCAACAAGGCGACGACCGCCGGCAATCTCCTGCAGCGCAACCGCTGCCCGTACTTCTACGAGACGACGCTTCCGTGCAACAAGCGCCAGCCGGGCTCGGGCTGCTCGGCCCTCGGGGGCGTCACCCGCTCGCTCGCCGTCGTGGGCACGAGCCCCCATTGCATCGCCCAGAATCCGGGCGACATGGCCGTCGCGCTGCGGGTCCTCGACGCCACGGTCGAGACCGTCAGGCCCGACGGGTCGCAGCGCCGGATCGCGGTCGGCGACTTCCACCTCCTGCCGGGCGATCATCCGGAGATCGAGCACCCGCTCGCGCCGGGTGAGCTCGTCACCGCCGTCACGCTGCCGCGGCCGCTGGGCGGGACGCACCGCTACCACAAGGTCCGCGACCGGGCCTCCTACGCCTTCGCGATCGTGTCGGTCGCGGTCGTCCTCCAGAAGGACGGGACGGGGCGGGTCGCGTTCGGGAGCGTCGCCCCGCGGCCCTGGCGGGTCGAGGAGGCGGAGGCGCTCCTGCCGAGCGGACCGGCCGCCGTCGTGAAGACGGCCTTCGAGGGCGCGACGCCGACGCCTGAGAACGCCTTCAAGATCCCGCTCGCCGAGCGCGCGCTCGCGCTGGTGCTGAGCGAAGGGAGGGCGTGACATGCACTTCGACTCGCCTGCCGGGCAGAACCCCATCGACGGTCAGACCATCATCGGACGGCCTCACCGGCGCGTCGACGGCCGCCTGAAAGTCACCGGGACGGCGCCTTACGCCTACGAGCGGCACGATGTGGTGACCGATCCCGCCTATGGGTGGATCGTCGGCGCCACGATCGCCCGCGGACGGGTGACGCGGATCGACGCCGCGGCCGCGCGAGCGGCTCCGGGCGTCCTCGCGGTCCTCACGACGCTGGAGCACGCCGCCGCCCCACCGGGGTTCCGGACGACCCTGCACCTGTTCGGTGGGGCCGAGGTGCGCCACTATCACCAATCCGTCGCGCTGGTCGTGGCCGAGACCTTCGAGGAGGCCCGCGCGGCGGCCTTTCTTCTCCGCATCGACTACGACGCGGAGCCGGCGCGCTGCGACCTGGCGGCGGAGGCTGCCAAGGCTGAGCCGATCGCGGATCGCGACAACCCGGACTACCCCGTGGTCGATCGGATCGGAGACGTCGAGGCGGCCCTGGCCGCCGCGCCCGTGACCCTGGACGAGACCTACACCACCCCCGACCAGACTCACGCGATGATGGAGCCGCACGCCACCACCGCCGCGTGGCACGACGGGAAGCTGACGATCCGGACCTCGGCCCAGGTCGTCTCCTGGCATCGCAACAGCCTCGCGCAGGCGCTCGGCATCGCCAAGGAGGATCTGCGTCTGGACGCCCCGTTCATTGGCGGCGGGTTCGGCTCGAAGCTGATCATGCGCAGCGACGCGCTTCTCGCCGCGCTCGGTGCCAAGGCCGTCGGACGCCCGTGCAAGGTGGCGCTGCAGCGCCCGCTGATCGCGAATAACGGCACGCGTCGCGCAGGCACCATCCAGCGGATCCGCCTGGGTGCGACCCGTGACGGCCGGCTCGCCGCGATCGGCCACCACAGCGTCAACGGAAACCTGCCCGGCGCCTATGCCGAGGCGGCGATCGCGCCGACGCGGCTCATCTACGCGGCCCCGAACCGCGACTTGTCCATGAGGCTCGCAACCCTCGACCTCGCCGAGGGAAACGACATGCGGGCGCCCGGAGAGGCCCCCGGCCTGATGGCGCTCGAGATCGCGATGGACGAGATGGCCGAGAAGCTCGGCCTCGACCCCGTCGAGTTCCGGATTCGGAACGACACGCAGGTCGATCCACGCAAGCCGCAGCGGCACTTCTCGGAGCGCCACCTGATCGAGTGCCTCCAGGTCGGCGCACGAAGCTTCGGCTGGGCACGCCGCAACCCGGTGCCGGCCTCGGTGGGCGACGAGCGCTGGCTCGTCGGCATGGGCATGGCGGCGGGATTTCGCCAGAACCTCCTGATGCCGTCCGGTGCCCGCATCCGGCTCGAGCAGGACGGCAGGCTCTCGGTCGAGACCGACATGACCGATATCGGGACCGGCAGCTACACCATCCTCGCCCAGACGGCCGCCGAGATGATGGGGCTGCCGGTCGAGGCCGTGACGGTGCGGCTCGGCGACTCGGCCTATCCCGAAGCCGCCGGCTCCGGCGGACAGTTCGGCGCGAACAATGCGACGTCCGGGCTCTATGCCGCCTGCACGCTGTTGCGGGCGAGCGTCGCGGCACGGCTCGGCTTCAACGCCGAGGATGCCGCGTTCGCGGACGGGAGGGTCACGGCGGGGAGCTGGAGCGTGCCTCTCCTGGACGCCGTGAAGGACGGGCCGCTGACCGCGGAGGACCGGATCACCTACGGAGACCTCGACAAGGACTACGTCCAGGCGACGTTCGGGGCGCAGTTCGCCGAAGTCGCCGTGAACCGGTTCACCGGGGAAATGCGCGTCCGCCGCATGCTCGCGGCCATCGACGCAGGCCGGGTCCTCAATCCGCTCACGGCGCGCAGCCAAGTGATCGGCGCCATGACGATGGGGATCGGGTCGGCCCTCATGGAAGCGCTCGCCGTCGACACGCGTCACGGCTTCTTCATCAACCACGACCTCGGCGGCTACGAGGTGCCCGTCCACGCCGACATCCCGCACCTCGACGTCGTCTTCCTCGATCACCCCGACCCGGCCTCGTCTCCGATGAAGGCCAAGGGCATCGGCGAGATCGGGTTGTGCGGGGCGGCGGCCGCGGTCGCCAACGCCGTCTACAACGCGACCGGCATCCGCGTGCGCGACTATCCCGTCACGCTCGACAAGCTGCTCGATCGGCTGCCGCGCACGGCCTGACTTCCGATTCCCTGACGTCTCATCCGTGGAGAGAGCAATGTCCTATCATCCCGTTCCGGTGACGCATGTCGGCCTGACCGTCACCGACGTCAAGGCAGCGACGGAGTGGTACACCAGGGCCTTCGGCTGCCGTCACATCATCGGCCCCCTGCACGTCCGGCACGACGGCTCGCATATCGGCGAGGTGTTCAAGGGGATCTTCGGTGATCGCTTCGAGGAGGGATACGTGTCTCACCTCGCCACCGCGAACGGCGTCGGGATCGAACTCTTCGAGTTCGTCACCCCGAAATCCGAGACCGCGGACGACAACTTTCGCTACTGGAAGACCGGCGTCTTCCACTTCTGCCTGGTCGACCCGGACATCGACGGCCTCGCGCGGCGGATCGCCGAGATGGGTGGAAAGCAGCGCTCGAAGGTCTGGACCCTGTTCGAGGGAGAGCCGTTCAAGGCCGTCTATTGCGAGGACCCCTGGGGCAACCTGATCGAGATCTATTCCCACTCGACGGAACTCATGTACGCCAACCGGAGCGACACGGCCGCCCGGGCCGAGTGAGCGGCAAGGCTCCTGGCGGCGCGCCGCTGCCGAATCCCAGCCGCCGGTCGATGCCATCAAAGGGCAATCTGTGAGACCAGGAGAGATCCCGCGCATGCCGACGACCACGGATCGCAAGCTGTTTTCCCCGATGAAGATCGGAGCCATCGACGTCGCCAACCGCGTCGCCATGGCACCGCTGACGCGCTCGCGCGCGGACATGGACGGTGTCCACTCGAGCCTCGCCGTCGAATACTACCGGCAGCGGGCATCGGCCGGTCTCATCATCACCGAGGCGACCAATATCTCACGACAGGGCCGAGGCTACGCCTTCACGCCGGGCATCTACACGGAGGCGCAGGCCGAGGCTTGGGCGCGCGTCACCTCGGCCGTGCACGAGGCCGGAGGGCGGATCGTGTGCCAGCTCTGGCATGTCGGGCGCATGTCCCATGTCAGCCTTCAGGAGCATGGCGAGGCGCCCGTCTCGGCCTCGGCCATCCAAGCCGGTGAACTGGTCTTCCTCGAGAACCGCACGCAGGCACCCCCCTCGATGCCGCGCGCGCTTCGAACCGACGAGATTCCAGGTCTGATCGGCGACTACCGGCACGCCGCGTCGATGGCGAAGCAGGCGGGCTTCGACGGCGTCGAGGTGCATTCGGCGAATTGCTACCTGCTCGAGCAATTCATCCGCGACAGCACGAACCGGAGGACCGATCGCTATGGCGGCTCCATCGAGAACCGCACGCGACTCGCCATCGACGTCGTCTCGGCGGTGGCGGAGACATGGGGCGCCGACCGCGTCGGCCTGAGGCTCTCGCCGATGACGCGAGCCGTCGGCGACACCCCGCTCGACAGTGACCCGCAGGCAACCTACGGCCATCTCGCCAGGAGACTGGGGGAGCTCGGCCTCGCCTACCTGCACTGCGTCGAGGGACAGACCCGCGGACCGAACGGATCGTCCGCCTTCGACTACAAGGCGCTGCACGCCGCCTTCGGCGGCGCATACATTGCCAATAACGGCTACGACCGGGGCGATCGCGTCCGGCCACGCCGACATGATCGCCTTCGGCCGCCCCTTCATCGGCAATCCCGATCTGGTCGAGCGGCTGCGCCGCGAGGCCCCGCTCGCGGAAGCCGACCAGGCGACGTTCTACGGCGGCGGAGCCGAGGGCTATACCGACTATCCAACCTTGGATCATGCGGCCATCGCCTGATCGAGAGGCGGTGTCAGGCCAATGAGACCGGCCGGACCGCATCGTTGCCGGATCCCGCCCGGCCGGCGCGGCGCGCCCGAGCGGCCCTGAGGTCGGGGGTGTCGAGCCCGTCGTCGAACCGCCCGGCGACGGCCGCGAGGGCTGCCCGGCCGCCGTACCGGTCGTCCAGCGCGGCGAGGCTCGTCGCGGCCCGCAAGTGCCACATCACCGCGCCCTGCCCGGCGGCCAGATCAATCGCCTCCAGGAAGTGCCGTGCCGCGTCCGGCTCGCTGGCGGTGCCGGCGAAAGCGAGGAGGATCTCGCCTCGGATGCGCAGCAGTTCCGGCCGGCACCAGAGTTCGCCACCGTGCTCGGAGGCGGCGAGCGCGGCATCGATGCGAGCGAGCGCGTCCGGAAGGCGGCCATGCGCCGCGAGACCGCTCGCCAGCGAGCCCAGATAGGCCGGGCGCCGCATCCGGAAGCCGATCTCCCCCATCTCGACGAGGGCATCGTCGAGGCGGTGCAATCCGCCCGCATCGCCTCGGCGGATGCTCACGATCGCCTCGAGGCAATCGGCGATGACCCGCCAGATCCGCATGGCATGCCGCGCGACGTGGTGACCGAGCCGGGCGAGGCCGCGCTCGGCCTCAACGAGATCGCCACCATGGAGCGCGATCGGGATCACCGTGTGCGCCAGGGCATTCGTGAGGGCGAAGGCTTGGCCGCTGGCTTCGGCCTCGACCAGGGCGCGCCGCGACGCCGCGACGGCGTGATCCGGTCGGCCCTGAAGCCACAGTATGTTCGCGAGCGTTCCACGAGCCGCGACCAGGCCGTGATCCTCCAGCCTCCGGCCCGGATCGTCACGGCGCGCCGCACGAGCCAGCAGGCGCTCCGCGGCGTCGCGCGCCTCGTCGAGACGGCCCAGATACCGGAGCGAGGTGGCCGCGGGCCGATCGACAGCCGCCCCAGCCGCGCGATCGCGGCGGGCGACCGCCATCGTCCTGATGCGCTCCGTCACCGCGAACGCGGCGCGGTGGTCGCCGGTCCAGGTCTGGAAATCGCACAAGCCCCAGAGCGCCCGCAGCTGGCCGTCGAGGTCGGACAGCCGTTCGGCGCGGGCGAGCGCCCCGCTCCACAGCTCCGCGATCCGCGCGGTCGGCCCCTCGACCTGCAGCAGGGCAGCGGCGAGCGAAGCCCGCAGCGTGATCTCGTCCCGGTCCTCCGGACCATCGGAGGGTGCGACCATCGCGAGCGCCCGCTCGCACGCCTCGATCCGCTCTTGGAGCAGCGAGAGCCGATCCCACACCACGAGCGCCTCGGCGGCCAGCGTTCGGCCGAGGGCGGGATCGCGGCGGTCCGTCAGGCACCAGTCGAGGGCCGCACGGACGTTGTGGACGAGCGCCATGAGGTCCACCGCCATGGGATCCTCGGGCGGGTCGGAGGCCGGATGCGCGCTCCTCCGGCCCGAGATGTCACGACATTGCGCGAGGCAGAGCTCCGCGTGCCGCCGACGGACCGCATCGCCCTCGCCGCTCTCAGCGAGTCGCTGCAATCCGTAATCCCGCGTCGTGTCGAGAAGCTGGTACCGCGACGACGGCCCGGGCACCGCGGCGACCAGCGACTTGCCGACGAGATCGGCCAAGCGGCCGATGCACTCGCTCTCGGCCTCTCCAGCGAGGCGGCCGACCGCGAGCGCCGCGTCGAGCGAGAAGACGCCGTGAAGGACGCACACGCGCCGGAACAGGGCCTGCTCACCCTCCGACAAAAGCCCGTGGCTCCAGTCCAGCGTCGCGGTCAGGCCCCGATGCCGGGGATGACCTGCGCGTCGGCCGCCGTCCAGGAGGTCCAGGCGCTCATCCAGCAGGCGGAGGAGACCGCGAAGTCCGAACGCCCCGACCCGCGTCGCGGCGAGTTCCAGGGCCAGCGGCAGCCCGTCGAGGCGACGACAGATCTCGACGACGGTCGGTGCGTCGACGTCCTGGAGGCCGAAGCCCGGAGCGGCTGCCGAGGCGCGCGCGACGAACAGCGCGACGGCCGGGAAGGTCAGGACGTCCCTCGTGGTCCGCGCCCCGTCCGCCGTCGGAGCCGCCAACGGTCGCAGATGATGCACGACCTCGCCGGCCGTCCGGAGCGGCTCCCGGCTCGTGGCCAGCACGTGGGTTGCGGGCGCGGCGGTGGCGAGCATGGTGGCCAGACGGGCCGCCTGATCGAGGGACTTCTCGCAGCAATCGAAGACGAGCAGGCATTGCCGATCCGCGAGGGCCTTCGTCAATGCCGCCTGAGGATCGTCCGCATGGATCGCGATGCCCATCTCTTGCGCGAAAGCGCTCGCGAGATAGCGGTCGCTGTCGACGACACAAAGGTCGACCATCCAGATCCCGTCGCGGAAGCGCTCGACGACGTCGTGCCCCACCGCCACGGCCAGGCTGGTCTTGCCGACGCCACCGGGACCCGTGATCGTGACCAGCGGTCGCTGGAGCACCGTCGTCGAGATCTCCGCGAGATCCTCCGATCGGCCAAGCAGGTCCGTCGGTCTCGGAAGGTTATGGCGCCGGGCTGCCGGCGGCGCCGGCCAGGGGGTGACGTCGACGGGCGCGGCGAAGCGGTATCCTTGCCCGCTCACTGTCGCGATGAAACGCGTCTCCGGTTCCAGGCCTTCGAGTGCGCGCCGGATCGCCGCGATGTTGACCTTCAGATTGGCTTCGTCGACCGTCGTCCGCGGCCATGCGCGCCTGTTCAGATCCTCTTTGCTGACGACCTGTCCTGCGCGTTCGACGAGCGCGGTCAGGATCTCCATGGGGCGTCCCCCGAGGCGTACGACCTTTTCGTCTCGCCAAAGCCGCTGCTCGGACGGGCTCAAGATGAAATCGCCGAAGATGTAGCGAACGGCTTTGCCTTGTCGCGTATCCATGCAGCTGTCGCTATCGCACGCTTGCTCGAACCCGGAGCTGTCAATCCTGCTACGCTGTCGGTTGTCGCACCGCCAGCATGTCGTCAAGGCTTCAGCCGTTCGTCCGGTCTGCCGACGCGACGGCGGCCATTCCGGTCCTGTCACGCCCGGCCGGTCGGCGTTGCTCCGCCGCGTTGCCCGGGAGCGGACGATGCGAAGGCCCGCTCAGGGTCGGGAGTTCGCCGCCGCGCGACAGGCCAGGCGGCCGAAGCGGGCCGGAACGTGCCGGATGGGAGCTGGCATGGTCCTGCGGGCCTGTCGTGATGTCGTCGGGAGATCGCGTGGCCGCGCCGGCGCTAACGGAGGACGGTCTCGGCCGGGGCGACGGCTCGGACGGTCTCGCTTCGCGAGGGCCGGCCCTGGGTGACCAGGTCCCGCGCGCTGTCGGCGACGCAGAGCCACGCCCCGGCCATCAGGACGACGTCCTTGAGCACGAGCCGTCCGGCGCCGGAGAGGTAGGGGAAGGCGAACTCGGCGTCGCCGAGGGGCGGCACCCAGGCCTCCGGCGTGGTGACGAGGAACGAGAGGGTGACCACGGGTGTGAGGAAGGCCAGCACCGCACCGGGAAGCCCCCAGCGCCGCGAGCCGAGGCCGACCAGGACGAGGCCGCCGATGATCAGCTCGACGGTCCCGAGCCCGCGGGAGAAGGCGTAGGTCCGGTTATCCCTCTGCCAGGCCCGCTTGACGGGATCGAGCTCGCCCTCGCGGGTGAGATGCGAGGCGTAGTCCGTCGGATGCGCGTAGAAGAACGACATGACGGGGCTGTTGGCGACGAACGGCGTGATGCTGTCGGCCTCGTAGGGCGCGAATTTCAGCGCCCCGATCCAGAGAAAGACGATCGCGATCGCGACCCTGGTGGCGTCGAGGCCGATCCGGGTCGAGGTCGGACCCGAGACGGCGGCGAGGATGGAGAGGATCCGCTGGTCCATGGGTGAGACTCCGTCGCGTCCGGATCAGGCTTCGGCCGAGGCCGCGAAGGCATCGAGGGCCCGCGTCCCGTAGACGATGGCCGCCCCCGCCCCGAGGCTCGCGGCGATGCCGAGGGCCTCGGCCAGTTCCTCCTGGGTCGCGCCGAGCTTGCGCGCCGCGTCGGTGTGGACGGTGATGCAGCCGTCGCAGCGCAACGTCACCGCGACCGCCACGGCGATCAGCTCGCGCATCTTGGCGTCGAGGCGGTTCGTCTTCTGCCCGGCCGCGCTCAGCGCGCCGTAGCCCTTGATCGTCTCGGGACTGAGCGTCGCGAACCCGCCGACGCCGGCCGTCACCTGCTGGCGGTAGAGGTTCCAATCCATCATGTGCATGTCGCTGGCCGCCATGTCGTGTCCCTCTTGGAGCGATGCCGGCGGAATGCCGGCGTCCTGTGGCCTCAGGGCTAAGCGGTTCCGGGATCCCGGTCGCGAGAGGCCTTGTGAGACCTTGTGAGAGACCTCGCGACGCTGCTCGCCGCGCCTCGCAGCGAGGGCAGGCCTCACAGCAGACGGAGGCCGGAGAGGTCGTAGGACGCGGCGACGGGCTCGGGGATGACCCGGCCGTCCGGCTGACGGGCGTAGATCCGGCGGGTCGTCGGGATCATGAGGCCGCAGACCGCGACGTAGTCCGAGAGGAACTGTGCCGCGAGACCGCCGCCGACGATCTCGACCGTGTAGTCGTGCCGGACCACGAGGCCGCTCTCATCGACGAAGAGGGTCTGGATGGGGCTGTGGGTCGGAATCGTGTCGGGGATGGTCGCCCTGAGACGGCGCAAGGTCGTCGGGCCGCTGATCCACGGCGCGATCTCCTCCGTGTGAAGACCGGGCCGCGCGAGGAGGAACGGCATGGCGAGATAGGTCCACAGGGCGTAGCCAGACAGGTAGGCCGCTTGCGCGACGCTCCACGGCGTGTCGAGCCCGTGACCGGCGAAGGAGGCGCGCGGATCGATCAGCTCGTCGATGCGAGCCCCGCCGATACCCGTGACCACGACCCGGTCGGGCGTGACGGACGCGACCTGGCCCGTGGCCGCCGACACGATCCGCGCCCTGCACGGTCTGCGGAGATCCAGCGTGACGTCGATGATGTCGGGGACTTCCGGCCTCCCCTTGATCGCCCAGATGGCGCCGTCCCGCCGGACCCGGACCGAGGCCGAGGTGACGGCGTGCCAGCGATGCAGCCCGCCATGAGCCGCGAGCACGGTCGCGAGGAGGTCGGTCATGCGGAGTCACATGCGGGTTTACGCGCAGGTTCTCTGGCGAGTCTGATGGGCTTACGACCTCGCGGGCGTCGTGTACGAGCCGGCTGGAGGCCCAGGCGACCGATCGAGCGGCCGACGGGAGGCCCCGTCGGTCCGTGCGCCGGGGTCCTGTCCCGGTCAGGTGCCGACGAGCTTGGTGTTGGCGACCGGCAGCGCCCGGATCCTCTGCCCGGTCAGGGCCGCGACGGCGTTGAGGATCGCAGGAGGCACGCCCGGCAGCCCCGGCTCGCCGACGCCGCCCATCGGGGCGCCGCTCTCGACGATGCGGACATGAACCGCCGGCATGTGCTCGCGGCGCAGGATCGGGTAGGTGTCGAAGTTCTGCGACTGGCGCATCCCGTCGCGGTAGACGATCTGCTCGAACAGGACCGAGGACGTCCCGAGCGCCGCGGCCGACTCGACCTGCGCCTTCACGATCGCCGGGTTGACCACCGCGCCCGGATCGAAGGCGATCCAGAGGTTGTGCACCCGCGCCTCGCCGTCCGCGACCGAGACTTCGGCGATCGTCGCCGTCTCCGACCCGAAGGGCGAGGCGAGCGCCACGCCGCGGGCGCGTCGTCCGCCCTCGGCCTCGTAGGGGCCGCGCGTCCAGCCCCCGGCGAGATCGGCGACCTCGCGCAGAAGGCGCAGATGGCGCGGCTTGTCCTTCAGGAGCGCGAGGCGCAGCGCGAACGGGTCGTGCCCGCCCGCGAGCGCCGCCTCGTCGAGGAAACTCTCGTAGAAGGCGTCGTTCATCGAGTGCCCCACCGAACGCCAGAACGCGATCGTCACCGGATGCGCGACCTTGGTGAAGGTCATCCGCCGGTTCGGGATCGCGTAGGGCTTCTCGACGATGCCCTCGACCGCGGAGGGGTCGACGGGCGTCCGCATCAGGGCGCCGAAATAGCGGCCGATCGGCCCTTCGCCGACCGTGCGCACCTCGATCGCCGTCGGCTGACCGGCCGCGTCGAGGGCGGCGCGGAAGCGGGTGAAGCTCAGGGGCCGCAGGCCGTCGCGGGCGAACTCCTCCTCGCGCGACCACAGCACCTTCACCGGCCGGCCGGTCGCCCGCGCGAGCAGGATCGCCTGGGGAAACGGATTGCCGGCATCGTAGGGGAAGTGGCGGCCGAAGAACCCGCCCAGCATCGGCGAGTGGATCCGGACCTTCTCCGGCTCCATGCCCGCGACCTTGGCCGAGATGCTCTGGAAGAGTTCCGGCATCTGGTTGGGCAGCCAGACGTCGAGGGTGCCGTCGCCGTTGAAGCGGGCGATGGCCGAGGGCGGCTCGAGCTGCGCATGCGCCAGGTAGGGCGCGGCGTACTCCGCCTCGATCACCTTGGCGGCCGTCGCC